>NZ_JBSGYQ010000063.1:0-44108 GCF_053610585.1 Streptomyces sp. NPDC054887
GTCAAGGGTGGAGCGCAGCGAAATCGCCGCAGGCGACGCGACGCAGGAGCGCCCTTGACGCACCACCCCGGCCCACCGACCATCAAGCGCCCAGGACGGCCCGAGAACCACCCCCCAGAAGCAACCAGTGGTCCCCCCACCCCCGCCCAAACCCAACGAGTGGCCGACCCCGCCCCGCGCCTACCCCAGCCCACGACCCCCTCCCCCACCCCCACCCCCTACCCCCTCCCCCGCAGCTCCCTCTTCAGTACCTTGCCGCTTGCGTTGCGGGGGAGGTCGGGGACGAACTCGACCTGTCTCGGGACCTTGTAGTTCGCCATCTCCCGGCGCGCCCACGCGATCAGGTCGTCCGCCGTCAGGGTGGACGCCGGGCGGCGGACGGCGTACGCCTTGCCCACTTCGCCCAGTCGCGCGTCCGGGATGCCGACCACCGCGACGTCCGCCACGTCGGGGTGGAGGCCGAGCAGTTGCTCGATCTCGGCAGGGTAGGCGTTGAAGCCGCCGACGATGAACATGTCCTTGATCCGGTCGGTGATGCGCAGGTTGCCGGCCTCGTCCAGTACGCCCACGTCCCCCGTACGCAGCCACCCGTCCGGTGTGATGGCGGCGGCGGTGCCGGCCGGGTCCTCGAAGTAGCCGCGCATGACGTTGAAGCCGCGCACCTGTATTTCCCCCGGAGTGCCGGGTTCCGCCAGTACGCGGATCTCCGTGCCCGGGATCGCCCGTCCCGAGGTCGACGCGATGACCTCCGGCGGGTCCCCGCGCCGGCACATCGTGACGATGCCGGACGCCTCGGAGAGGCCGTACGCCGTGAGGACCGTGGAGATGTGAAGCTCCGAGCGCAGGCGCTCGACCAGCCGCAGCGGCACCACCGCCGCACCCGTCACCACCAGGCGCAGAGCCGACAGGTCGTGGCTGTCCCTGGACGGGTGGTCCAGGAGTGACTGGTGGAGTGTGGGCGGGCCGGGGAGGACGGAGATGCGTTCGGCGGCGATGTTCGCCAGGGCCGTGTCCACGCTGAAGACCGGCTGCGGAACCATCGTCGCGCCGCGCATCAGGCAGGCGATGATGCCGGCCTTGTAGCCGAAGGTGTGGAAGAACGGGTTGACGATCAGATAGCGGTCGCCCTCGCGCAGACCGGCCAGTTCGGACCAGATGGCATAGCCGCGCAGTGTCTGCTCATGCGTGATCACCACGCCCTTCGGGCGGCCCGTGGTGCCCGACGTGTAGATGATGTCCGACGGGTCGCTCCCCGCCACCGACGCGGCTCGCGCGCGCACCTCCGCCGACGACACCACCTCGCCGGACGCCAGGAAGTCCTTCCAGGTGCGGTACTCGTCGGGCGCCGCGTCCGCCAGGACGACCACGTGCTCCAGGTGCGGCAGTTCCACATCGGCCCGGCGCAGGGAGGCGACGTACGAAGTGCCGAGGAACGTGCCGGTGACGAAGAGCATCTTCGCCCGGCTGCTGGAGAGCACGTAGGCCGCCTCCGTCCCCTTGAAGCGGGTGTTCAGGGGCACCAGCACCGCGCCCGCCGTCACCGCGCCGAGAGCGGAAACGATCCAGTCGAGCGTGTTGGGCGCCCAGATCGCCACCCGGTCGCCGGGTGCGGTGCCGGAGGCCATGCAGGCCGCCGCCGCGCGCTCGACGCGCTCACCCAGTTCGGCGTACGAGACGCGGGTACGGCCCTCGACCACGGCCTCCCGCTCGCCGTACCGCTCGGCCGCCCCGCGCATCAGCTCGGGGATGCTGCCCCACTGACTGCCCCACTCACCGCCCCACTCGCCGCCCCCCTGACTGCCCCACCCACCGCCCCACTCGCCGCCCCACTCACTGCCCCGCCCGGCGCCCCCACCACCCGCTGCCTCGCTCATGGAAAGCCCTCCCACGCCAGTAGCTGACTAACCGTCAGATTAGCTGTAACCTGACGCGCTGTCAGCAGCTCACTGCCAAGCCCCGAACAAGCGGACAGCAATCGACAATCAGCACCCATCGCGGAGGTTCCCCGACGTGGCGACGCTCAAGGACGCGACAGCGATAGTCGGTACGGGACAGACCCCCTTCGCCAAGCACCTCGCCGAGTCCGAGAAGACCCTGGCCTGCCGGGCCGTTCTCGCCGCCCTCGACGACGCGGGCATCGCCCCCTCCGAGGTCGACGCGCTCGCCTCGTACAGCATGGAGGAGACCGACGAGGTCGAGGTGGCGAAGGCCATCGGTGCGGGTGATCTCACCTTCTTCTCCAAGGTGGGGTTCGGGGGCGGCGGATCCTGCGCCACCGTCGCCCACCTCGCCGCCGCAGTCGCCACCGGCCAGGCGAGCGTCGGCGTGGCGTGGCGGTCGCGCAAGCGCGGTTCCGGGCCGCGGCCGTGGAAGAACACCGCCGTGCAGCTCCCCACCCCCGCGCAGTGGACCCGCCCCTTCGGCCTGCTGCGCCCCGCCGACGAGATCGGCATGCTGGCCCGCCGGTACATGCACGAGTACGGCGCCACCCGCGACCACCTCTTCAACGTCGCTCTCGCCTGCCGCAACCGGGCCAACCAGAACCCCGCCGCGATGATGTACGAGCGGCCCCTGACCCGCGACATGTACATGAACTCGCGCTGGATCAGCGATCCCCTGTGCCTCTTCGACAACTGCCTGGAGACGGACGGGGCGCTGGCCTGCGTCATCGTCTCGGCCGAGCGGGCGCGCGACTGCCGACAGAAGCCCGTGTACGTCCATTCCGTCGCCCAGGGCCTGCCCGCCCAGCACCACGGCATGGTCAACTACTGGAACGACGACCCCCTCACCGGCCCCGCCTGGACCGCCGCCCGACAGCTGTGGAAACAGGCCGACTTCGGTCCGGACGAAGTCGATGTCGCGCAGATCTACGACGCCTTCACGCCGCTCATCCCCCTCTCCCTGGAGGGCTACGGGTTCTGCGGCCGGGGCGAGGGCGCGGCGTTCACCGAGGGCGGCGCCCTGGAGAGCGGCGGGCGGCTGCCGATCAACACGGGTGGCGGCGGACTCAGCGAGGCGTACGTACACGGCTTCAACCTGATCACCGAAGGCGTCAAGCAACTGCGCGGCACCAGCACCGCCCAGGTGCCGGGGGCCTCCACCTGCCTGGTGACAGCGGGCGAGGGCGTGCCCACGTCCGCCTTGCTGCTGAGGAATTGAGGGAGAAGTGACCACCAGGGACAACGAACGCGGTCGCGGCAGAGACAACGAACGCGGCTGGAACAGCGAACACGACAGGGACAGCGAACACGGCAAGGACAGGGCAGGCGCGGACGGGAGCCGTGACGGTGGGCTGCTCAGTCCCGTCGTCGACGACGACGGCGCGCCCTTCTGGGAGTACGCCGCACGCGGCGAGCTCCGCGTGCAGGTCTGCGCCGCACCCGGCTGCGGCGAGCTGCGCTTCCCGCCCCGGCCCTGTTGCCCGCACTGCCAGTCCTTCGACAGCGAGTGGCGGCGGATGAGCGGCAAGGGCCGGATCTGGTCGTACGTGCTGCCCCACCCGCCACTCCTGCCCGCTTATGCCGCGCAGGCCCCGTACAACGCGGTCGTCGTGGAGCTGGCCGACGCCCCGCACATACGGCTCGTGGGCAATGTCGTCGCACGGCCCGGCGCCCCGCTCGACTCCGTCGATCCGGCGCGGCTGCGCATCGGGGCGAAGGTGCAGGTCGCGTTCACCGAGGACGCGGCGGGGCGCCAGGTGCCACGGTGGCTGCTGGAACGCCCATGACCGCCGGAGGGAGAAGCGGCGTGAGCGGTGAGGGTGCCGCGAGCAGTGGTCTGCGGGTCGAGCGGGACCCCGGCAGCGGTGTCGCCGTCGTCACCCTCGACCGGCCGGAGCGGCACAACGCCGTGGACCTGGAGGTCGCGCGGGAACTCGCCGCCGTGTGGCGGAGGTTCCGGTGCGACGAGGGTGTGCGGGCCGTCGTGCTCACCGGCGCGGGCGGCCGGGCCTTTTGCAGCGGAATCGACCGGGGAGTGGACGTGCCCCAGCCCCCGTCGCCGTACTCGGTCGACGATCCGCTGCTGACGGTCGGCCCGAAGGCCAACGACCTGTGGAAGCCGGTGATCGCGGCGGTACGGGGGATGGCCTGCGGCGGGGCGTTCTACCTGCTGGGGGAGGCCGAGTTCGTGGTCGCCGCCGAGGACGCGACCTTCTTCGACCCGCACACGACGTACGGAATGGTCAGCGCGTACGAGACCATTCACATGGCCCAGCGCATGCCGTTCGGGGAGGTCGCACGGACGGCGCTGATGGGGACGGCGGAACGGATGTCCGCGCGGCGCGCGTACGAGACGGGGCTGGTGTCGGAAGTCGTCCCGAACGGCCAGGAAGTGGCGGCGGCCGTGCGAGCGGCCGAGGTGATCGCCTCCTACCCGACGAACGCCGTGCAGGGCACGGTCCGGGCGGTATGGGCGGCGACGGAGGGCGCGCGGGTGCAGGCCATGGCGCAGGCTCCGCACCTGGTGGCGCTCGGCAACCTGCCGCCGGACCGGCAGGCGGAGCTCTTCACCGCCCGCCGGCCCGGATTCCGTACGCGCTAGGCGTGCCGCTTCAGCCGGCTATGCGCCGCACGTTGCTGAGCGTGCACTTGCCGCCGGACGTCTCGCCCGCCTGAGCGATGTACGGGGTGGCGACGTCCTGCCGCTCGGTACGGCCCGCGAGCACCATGTACATGCTGGGGTGACGGGTCGCGATGGTGGCGCCGCTGGGGTCGCTGAACCTGATCGTGAACGTGTAGGTGTAGTTCTCGGTCGAGCTGGTGTTGGTCGCGCTCACGGCGGCGACGATGCCCCGGGAGGGGTCGTACCGGCAGGAGTCGATCCGGACGTCCGTGATGTTCTGGTCGCCGCGGGTGCCGGAGGTCAAGCCCGTGGTGGTGGACGAACCGCTGGTGTAACCGCTGGTGGTGCTGCTGGACGAGGTGTCACCGCTGGTGTAACCGCTCGTGCTGCTGCTGGACGACGTGTCACCGCTGGTGTAACCGCTCGTGCTGCTGGACGTGTAGCCGTCGTCGTAGCTCGAACCGCCGCTGCTGGTGCTGCTACTGCTGCTCGAACTGCCGAAGCTGCTGCCACCGCTGCTGCCGCTGCTGTCGTCGCAACTGCCTCCGCGGCCACGGGCTCCGGTCAGGGCGAGGACCGCGATGCCGAAGACGGCGATGGCGCGGACATGGCGAAGCTTCACGCTTCAACCCCCGTTGAAATCGTTGAATGTGCGCTCTCGATTGACGAGCGCACGTCACCCTAGTGGGGCGCCGGACACCCCCGCAAACGCGTGTTCCCGGGCGGCAGCGCCCGCACGGCGACCCCCGGCCGCAACTGGCAGCCCCCGCACCACGGGCGTAGCGTCGTCACAGAGAGCCACCTTGAGGAGGCTTGCGATGATCCGCAATGTCCTGGGCTGGATCCTCGCTCTCATCGGAGCGACGGCCGCCGTACTGAGCCCCTTCCGCACCTGGTACGACGGTCGTCTCGGGCGCGACTACCGCATCGGCGACCTGTTCGGCGGCATCACGGAGAGTGGTGCCTCGATCGCGCTGTCGCTCCTGCTGCCGTTCGCCTTCGCCGCCCTGCTGACCCTGATCGGACTCCTTCTCCGGTCACGGCTGACGGTCGCCGTCGCGGGGATCGTCGTGCTCGCCTTCACCGTGCTGTGGATGGTCCGCGTGGGGCAGGCGCGGGACGGCCTCACGGTCGACACCGACGGCTCCGGACTCGACGTGGGCGCCGCGCTGGCGCTCGGCGGCGGCGTACTGCTGCTGCTGGCCGCCGCCGTGATGCCCGGACGCGGGCGGCGCCGCGTGGACGGCCAGCACGGCCGGCACAGCCAGCACGGCCAGCACCGACGGTACGAACCCGAGGCGGAGCCGGAGCCGGGACCGGATCCCGACCACGGCTACGGAGACGACCGCGGCTACGGCGACGACCGCGGACACGGGGAGGCTTACGGACGCGGGCGCGGGCACGGTTACGGGAACGACCAGGACACACGTGAAGCGCCCTACGGATCAGGCGGACCGTACGCGTCGGGTGGACCGTACGGGGAAGGCCGTCCGTACGGGGAAGGCGGACCGTACGGGGAAGGCCGGCCGCGCGGCGGAGACCGGCCGCACGGCGGTGGCAGGCCCTACGGGCACGGCGGCCCGTTCGCGGGAGGAGGCGACCCGTACGGAGAGGGCGGCCCCGACGACCGGCCCCCGCCGCCACCACCGCCGGACCCCCGCTACCGCTAGCGGCGGACCGCACCGCCGGGCCGCCGGGCCGCCGTCACGGCCCGGCCCCCGTCACTCCCCCGTAGCCGCCGCCGTCACGCCCGCGTCCCCGACGCCCGGCCCGTCGCCGTGCCCTTGACCGCGTCCAGGGCGTAGACGCAGCGGTCCTTGCTGCACGCGTAGACCACGCCGCCCTGGGCGACCGGCGAACCCGTGATCTCGCCGCCCGTGGCCAGCTTCCAGCGCAACTGGCCGCCGCTCGCGTCCAGCGTGTAGAGGCAGTGGTCCGCCGATCCGAAGTGGACCCGGCCGTCCGAGACCACGGGCGCGCCCACGACCTCGCCGCCCGCCGCGAAGCGCCACTTCGGGGTGCCGGTCACCGCGTCCAGGGTGTAGAGCGCGCTGCCGCTGCCCACGTGCACGTTGCCCGCGACGACGAGCACCGGCTCGATGGACTGGCGGGACTCGGTGGCGATGCGCCACCGGTCCTTGCCGGTGGCGGCGTCCAGGGCGTACACCGTGCCGAGGTAGTCGGCCAGGTACACGCCGCCGCCCGCGACGGCCGGGCCCGGCGCGAACGCGGGCGGGCTCAGGAAGACGGCGGGGGCCTCGAAGTGCCACCGCACCCGGCCGCCGGCGGCGTCGATGGCCAGGACGCGGGTGCCGGCCGCGACGTACACATGCCCGTCGGGCGCCGACGTCAGCCGCAGCGGTACGCCGCCGCAGGACGCGGCGTCACCGATCGGGTACGACCAGCGCTCGATGCCGGTACGGGCGTCCAGGGCCCGCAGCCGGGCGTCCTGCCACACGTAGACCGTGTCCTCGTGTACGGCGGGACCGGCCTCCGGGGTCTCGAAGTCGCTCTGCGCCCCGGTGAGTTCCCACAGCTTCTGGCCGTTGGACGCCTCCCACGCCTGGATGCCGCCGCCGCGCGTGCCGGTCACCACCGTGCCGCGGTCGGCCTTGAGGGAGTACACCCACGCGTCGGTCTGGAGCCGCCACCGCTCCTGGCCGTCGGTGGCGTCCAGGGCGTACAGCGTGGGGCCGTCGGACGCGTGGATACGGCCGCCGGCGACCGCCATGGCCCAGGCGACGTCCCGCGTCTTGAAGCGGCGCCGGCCGCTGGCCACATCCAGGGCGTGCACCTCGAAGGAGGTGACGTAGACGAGGTCGCCCGCGACGGCCGGCGTGCCCCACACGTCGTTGGACATACGGAACCGCCACGGCCGCCATCCCCCGGAGGGACCGGCGGAGTCCGCCGACTGGGCGGGCGGCGGAACGGCCGGGGGCGGCGGGGCGGTCACGGCGGCGTCCGGCCCGTTCCCGGCGGCGGTCACACCGGCCGGGGGCCTGATCCAC
Organism: Streptomyces sp. NPDC054887; assembly: GCF_053610585.1. Taxonomy (NCBI): domain Bacteria; kingdom Bacillati; phylum Actinomycetota; class Actinomycetes; order Kitasatosporales; family Streptomycetaceae; genus Streptomyces; species Streptomyces sp. NPDC054887. The sequence goes on from NZ_JBSGYQ010000063.1 coordinate 7,572, forward strand.
CCCGTGGCCTGCTCGCCCGGCACGGCGACCGCGGCGGTGCGGCCGTCGGCCACCCGGGGGCCGGGTCCGATCGGCACCTTGGAGCCGGGCAGCCGCAGGGAGCCCTGCTGCGGGGCGTGCGGCGCCCGGCCCGCGTGCGCGCCCTGGGCCGGCCGGCCGCCGGGCCCGTCCGCGTAAGCCCCCGCGGGCGACGAGACCGGGGGTTCCGAACGGGACGCCACCGGGGAGAACGGCGGCGGGCCCGCCGGTCTCGGCGGCGTGGCGTGCACCCGGGACGGCGGCGTACTGGGGGCGCTGGGCAGCGCGGGACGGCCGCCCCGGCGCTGCTCGATCATCGCGGTGGCCCGGGCGGGCAGCCACGCGGACGCCGTACCGCTGTCGTCCTCGCCGGAGGCGAAGAGGTGCGGCGAGAGCTGCGCCTGGAGGTCGGCCGGACTGGGCCGCCGTACCGCGTCCATCTGCATGCAGGACTCGATCAGCGGGCGCAGCTCGTCGGGCAGCCCCTCGGTGTCTGGGCCTTCCCGCAGCAGCATGAAGACCGTCTCGACCGGGTTCGCGCCGTGGAAGGGCGCGTGCCCGGTGGCCGCGAAGACGAGCGTGGAGCCCAGCGAGAAGATGTCGCTGGCGCCCGTCACGCTGCGCGAGTCGCGCGCCTGCTCGGGGGACATGTAGGCGGGCGTTCCGACGGCGACGTTGGTCATCGTCAGCCGTGTGTTGGAGACGCCCGAGGCGATGCCGAAGTCGATGACGCGCGGTCCGTCCTCCACCACCAGGACGTTCGACGGCTTGAGGTCGCGGTGGACGAGACCGGCCCCGTGGATGGACTGGAGGGCCTCGGCGATCCCCGCCGCCAGCCAGCGCACCGCCTGGGCGGGCATCGGCCCGCACTCATTCACTATTTCCTCGAGGGAGGGCGCGGGTACGTACGCCGTGGCCAGCCACGGCACCGCCGCCCGCGGATCGGCGTCCACCACGGCGGCGGTGTAGAACCCGCTGACCGCCCGGGCGGCCTCCACCTCGCGCGTGAAGCGGACGCGGAACAGCTGGTCCTCGGCGAGCTCGGTCCGTACCGTCTTGATCGCCACGCGCCGGCCCGACGCCGACCGCGCGAGATAGACCAGCCCCATGCCGCCGGCCCCGAGCCGTGCCAGCACCTCGAACGGGCCGATCCGCCGCGGGTCGTGCTGCGTCAGCTGCTCCATAACTTGCCTGCCACCTCCCCGTACGAGGCCGCGAAACACAGCCCCGTGAAGCGTCTCACCACTGGGCACCACCCAGCGGTGCGCACCCTGATTCTTCCTGTCTGAGGCGATGGTGGCGAACCCGGGGGCGGACCGGGGTGTCTCACCCGTATTCGGACAGGTCGCGCCGGACCAAAATGTCGGTGATGGGCTGCTACGTGGCGCTTTCTCGGGGGCCGCCGGGGGCGGAGGGCCCGTCATCCTCACTGGTTTCGGCCAGACCGGCGGGTTCGGACCCGTCGCCGGACCCGGGCGTTGCGGGAGGCTTCGGCGCCTCGGCGGCACGGGACGGCTCGGAAGGCCGGGACGGCCGGGCGGTCCCGGACGGCTCGGCGGGCGCGGACGGCTCGGCGGACTTCGGGGACTGGGTCGGCTTCGACGCCTCGGACGCGTCGGGCGCGTCAGATGTGTCGGGCGCGTCGGGCGTGTCGGGCGTGTCGGCCGGCCGGGCGGCGTGCGCCGTGTCCGCCGAAGCCGCCGACGCCTCCACCGGTTCGGCCAGTACGGCGAACGTGGCCCCCTGGTTGTCCGTGAGCACCGCGATCCTGCCGTACGGCGTGTCGAACGGCTCCGCCTGCACCCGGCCGCCGAGGTCCACCGCCTTCGACGCCGCGCCGTCGCAGTCGTCGACGACGAAGTAGACGAGGAAGTGGTCGGGCATCTCGGCCGGGAACGCGTTCCCCATGACGCTGCGGCCCCCGACGGCCGTGCCGGGGCCCGGATCGGCGCCCGCGGGAGACCACGTACGGAAGTCCTCGCCCTCCTCGTCGAGGTCGAAGCCCTGGAAGCCGAAGACCGTCTCGTAGAAGGGGTCGGTCCGGTTCTTGTCGCGCGCGTAGACCTCGGTCCAGCAGAAGGAGCCCGGCCGGTCGCGCAGCTCGAAGCCCGCGTGGCGGCCCGCCTGCCACAGGCCGAACACCGCGCCGCCGGGATCGGCCGCCGCCGCCGTGACGCCGAGCGGGGGCACGGGCAGCGGGTCCGTCACCATCTGGCCGCCCGCCTCCCTGATCTTGCGGGCGAGCGCCACCACGTCGTCGGTGGCGAAGTAGATGCCCCAGGCGGTGGGCATGCGGCCGTCGCTCTTCGGCGCGAGGGCGGCGACCTTCCTGCCGTCCCGCAGGGCGTTCACGAACGCCGTCTGCCCCGCGCTGCCCGACCAGCCCGTCCGCGCCCGGTCGTCGATACCGGGGTCCTCGAAGGTCCAGCCGAACAGTCCGCCGTAGAACCGCTTGCCCGCCTCGACGTCGTCCAGCGTCACATCGGCCCAGCACGGCATGCCTTCCGCGTATACGGCCATGGCCCGGATCCTTCCGTCGCGCAGGGCGGGGCGATGTGTGGTGCCCGTCACCTCAAGCTAACGGGCCATGACGGACCACGCAGGGGCAGAGAATCGAACATCAGGCCGCATGTCGGGGCATTACGCCAAGGTGGGCCGGGGTTGTCCACCAAAGTTGTCCACAGGCTGTTGATAAGACTATTCGGGTAGCGGCCGCCGACGAGGGACCGGGCGGGACGGACCCGGGCGACGGACCGGGACAACGCAGACAACGCGGACGACGGAGCGGTCGCGGGCGGGCCGGGGCGGATGGCCGGTTTCCCCATTTGCAGTCGGCCGAATCGCGCTCCGATCACCCCTCGGTAAGCTGACGGCATGACAGGACAAGTACGCACCGTCGACGGCCGCGTGGCCGGACGACGCGGTCAGGCGACGCGGCAGAAGCTGCTCGACTGCCTCAGCGAGATGCTCAGCTCCTCGCCCTACCGCGACGTCAAAGTCATCGATGTGGCCCGGAAGGCGGGCACTTCACCCGCGACGTTCTACCAGTACTTCCCCGATGTGGAGGGCGCCGTCCTCGAAATCGCGGAAGAAATGGCCAAGGAGGGTGCGGGATTGACCGAACTCGTCTCCGGCCGCTCCTGGGTCGGCAAGGCGGGCTGGGCGGCCTCCGAAGAACTTGTCGAGGGCTTCCTCGACTTCTGGCGCAAAAACGACGCCATCCTGCGGGTCGTCGACCTCGGCGCCGCGGAGGGCGACAAGCGGTTCTACAAGATCCGCATGAAGATCCTGAACTCGGTCACCAACTCCCTTACGGACAGCGTCAAGGAGCTCCAGGCCAAGGGCAAGGTCGACAAGGACGTCAGCCCCGCCGCGATGGCCGGCTCGCTCGTCGCGATGCTCGCGGCGGTCGCCTCGCACCAGAAGGGCTTCCAGACCTGGGGCGTGAAGCCGAACGAACTGCGCCCCAACCTCGCCCTGTTGGTGCACCTCGGCATCACCGGAAGGAAGCCGACGAAGTAGCCGGCCCCCTCCCCCGCCCGCCCGTCCCAGTCCTGTCTACGCAGCGGCGGCACCGTCAGCGGTCCGCCGCTGCGGCCTTTCACGCATCCGCGCTACGGGCCCGAGCGCTCCTCCAGCCGGAAGAGCCGGATCTCCCGCTCCACCCTCGCCTGGTACGTCGCGTACGGCGGCCAGAACCGCACGACCGCCTCCCACACCGCCTGCCGCTCCGCCCCCTCCAGCAGCCGCGCCCCGACCGCGATGTCCCTGCCGCGCCAACTGATCCGCGCGTCCGGGTGCTTGATGAGGTTGGCGGTCCAGGCGGGATGCCCCGGCCGCCCGAAGTTGCTGCCGACCAGGATCCAGCCGCCGCCCGGCTCCTGCGGCATGCAGGCCAGCGGCGTCGTACGGAGCTCACCGCTCCTGGCGCCCTTCGCGGTGAGAATCACGCCCGGCAGCATCCGGGCGCTGAGCAGCACCTTTCCCCGGGTGAGGCGGTGGACCGCGCGGTCCATGGCGGGGACGAAGCGGGGCGCGATCCTGGCGAACGCGCGCGTCGACGACAGCTTCTGCACGAGGCGCGTTCCGGGCGGCATCAGTACGCCACCTCCCGCGCCACCGCCGGGCCGCCGGCCGCCGCTTCCGCCTCCGCGCCGCCGAAGAGGCCCGCCGTGCGCGCCGCGCGGTCGCGCAGGCGGTGCACGGGCCCGAACAGCAGCTCGTCCGAGGCCGCCCGCTTGAAGTACAGGTGCGCCTCGTGCTCCCAGGTGAACCCGATCCCGCCGTGCAGCTGGACGGCCTCCGCGGCGCTCGCGCGCAGCGCTTCGAGGGCCTGCGCGAGGGCGAGACCGCCGGTGGACGGGTCCCAGGCCGCGTAGTACGCCGCCGAACGCGCGGCCTGCACCTGTACGTAGAGGTCGGCCAGCCGGTGCTTGACCGCCTGGAAGGAGCCGATCGCCCGGCCGAACTGCTCGCGGTTCTTCACGTGGCCGACGGTCCGCTCCAGTGCGTACGAGGCGGCCCCGACCGCTTCGGCGGCGAGTACGACGGCGGCGGTGCGCCCGGTGGCCGCGAGGGGACCGGCCACGTCGGCGGTGTCGTCCCCGCCGAGCAATTCGGCCTCGACCTGCCGCAGTTGCACCCGTGCCTGGCTCCGTGTCTCGTCCAGGGCGGTCCGGCGCGCGCGGGCCAGCCCCGGTGAGCCGGCCCGTACGAGGAACAGCAGCGTCCGGCCGCGCGCGAAGCCCCCGGTGTGCGCGGCGACGAGCAGCAGGCCGGCGCTGTGCCCGTCGAGCACCTGCGCCGCCTCCCCGTACAGGGTCCACGTGCCGTCCCGCTCCCCCGCGCCGGTGCGCCGGGCCTGTACGCCGCCGGACCGGCCGCCGCCCGCCCACTCGCCGCGGGTGTTGTCGCCGGTGAGGGCGAGGGCGGCGGAGAGGCTGCCGCCGGGGACGGCGAGGGTGGCGGTGAGCGTGCCGTCGGCGAGGGGCGGCAGCAGGGCGGAGCGCTGGGCTTCCGTGCCGAGGGCGGTGATCAGCGGGGCGGCGAGCACGGTGGTGGCGAGCAGCGGCGAGGGCAGCAGGGCGCGGCCCGTCTCCTCGCAGGCGAGGGCGAGCTCGGCCGTCCCGCACCCGACGCCGCCGTACGCGGCGGGCAGGGCGAGTCCGGGCAGTCCGATCTGCTCGGCGAGCTGCCGCCAGAGGCCGGCGTCGTACCCGTCGGTGGTCCGTACCGCCGACTTCACCTCGTCGGGGCCACTCCGCTTGGCCAGCAGCTCGCGCAGTGTGCGCCGGATCTCGTCCTGCTCCACGGTGAAAGCGGCGTCCATGGGACTCCCTCCTTGCCTGACGGGCCGTCATGTTAGGGGCGGGGAGGCCAGATGCACAGGGGCGCGCGCCGAGTGCCGTCTTCCGTCCGGGCCCGATGCGCGGGCCCTTATCTGATGTACCGTCAGATACATGTCCTCCCCCCGCCACCCCCGCAAGGCAGCCGTCGTCGGCGCGGCCCTCTCCGACTGCGGACGCGTCGACGCGGCCACCCCGTACGCGCTGCACGCCCAGGCCGCCCGCCGGGCCCTCGCCGATTCCGGACTCGACCGCGGCCTCGTCGACGGCTTCGCGTCGGCCGGACTCGGCACGCTCGCCCCGGTCGAGGTCGCGGAATACCTGGGGCTCCGCCCCAACTGGGTCGACTCGACCGGCGTCGGCGGCTCCACCTGGGAAGTCATGGCCGCGCACGCCGCCGACGCGATAGCGGCCGGCCACGCCAACGCCGTACTGCTGGTGTACGGCTCGACCGCCCGCGCCGACATCAGGGCGCGGCGCCGCACCTCGAACCTCTCGTTCGGCGGGCGCGGCCCCCTCCAGTTCGAGGTGCCGTACGGGCACACCCTCGTCGCGAAGTACGCGATGGCCGCCCGCCGCCACATGTACGAGTACGGCACGACCCTGGAGCAGCTCGCCGAGGTCGCCGTCCAGGCGCGGGCGAACGCGGCGACCAACCCGGACGCGATGTTCCGCGACCCGGTGACGGTGGACGACGTGCTGTCCGGCCCGCTGATCGCCGACCCGTTCACCAAACTGCACTGCTGCGTCCGCAGCGACGGCGGCTGCGCGGTGCTGATGGTGGCGGAGGAGTACGTGCCGGACGCGGCGAAGGCCCCGGTGTGGGTGCTCGGCTCCGGGAGCGCGGTCTCGCACACCACCATGTCGGAGTGGGAGGACTTCACGGTCTCCCCGGCCGCCGTCTCCGGGCGCCTGGCCTTCGAGCGGGCGGGCGTGCGCCCCGCGGACATCGATCTCGCGGAGATCTACGACGCGTTCACCTACATGACGCTGGTGACGCTGGAGGATCTCGGGTTCTGCGCGAAGGGGGAGGGCGGCGCGTTCGTCGAGAAGGGCCGGCTGCTGCGCGACGGCGGGCTGCCGGTGAACACCGACGGCGGCGGCCTGTCCGCCTGTCACCCCGGCATGCGGGGCCTGTTCCTGCTGGTGGAGGCGGTACGGCAACTGCGCGGCGAGGCGGGCGACGGCCAGGTCCGCAGACCGGACGGCAGCCTCCCTGAACTGGCGGTGGCGTCGGGCACGGGCGGCTGGTTCTGCTCGTCGGGGACGCTGGTGCTGGGCCGGGAGCGGTGACCCCTGCTCGATACGGCGCACGGGCTGCCCGGTGACGCGGGCACTGGTGTCGATCCCCGGGGAGCGGATGATGTCCCGGTGACCACCTTCCACGAGACGCTCCGCTCGCTGCGCGTATGGGACACCTCCCTCCCCGCCTTCGACCCGGACACCGCGCCCGACGATCCGCTGCCGCTCTTCCGCCAGTGGTTCGTGGCGGCGGCGGAGGCCGGGCAGAGCGAGCCGCACACGATGTCGCTGGCCACCGTCGACCAGGAGGGGTGGCCCGACGTGCGGACGCTGATGCTGCACGACGCCGACGAGCGCGGCTGGCACTTCGCGTCGCACGCCACCAGCGCCAAGGGTCGCCAGCTAGCCGCCGACCCGCGAGCGGCGCTCGGTTTCTACTGGCCGGTCCAGGGCCGCCAGGTCCGGGTACGGGGACAGGTCTCCAGCGGAACGCCCCAGGAGGCCAACGCCGACCTGCACGTCCGCTCGACCGGCGCGCTGGCGTCGGCGCTGGTGGGGCGGCAGAGCGAGGTGCTGGGCTCGCGGGAGGAGCTGGCGCGGGCGAGCGAGGCGGCCTGGGCGCGGGCGGAGGCGGAACCGGACGCCGAGTCGGCGACCTGGACGGTGTACGTGCTGGAACCGCGCGAGGTCGAGTTCTTCCAGGGCGACGACCGGCGCCGGCACGTACGCGTGCGCTACCGGCGCGAGGGGGACGCGTGGGTCCGGGAGCTGCTCTGGCCGTGACCGGCCTCAGCCGGCCGCCTTCGCGTACGACCCCACGAAGGCGGCCCAAGCGCCGGGCCCCACCGCGAAGGCGGGACCGTCGGTGAGCTTGGAGTCCCGGACGTGGACGGCGTGGGGGCAGACGGCGACCTCGACGCAGTTCTCGTTCTCGTTGGTGCTGTAACTGCTCTTGAACCAGGCCAGTGCGGGGTTCACAGCTGCGCCGCCATCCTCTCGATCAGTTCCACGGACTCCCACGGGGTGAGCGCCTGTGCCCGTAAGGCTCCGAAGCGGTCGATGAGCTGATTCACCTCTTCGGGCTTGGAGACCAACGTACCGACGAAGTGTCCGTCGGCGTACGCCAAGTTCCGCCCTTCGCGCGTGCTGAGCAATTGAAGCGACCCGGCCACCGAGGCGTGCGCCAACCGCAGGGTCGGCATTACTTGCAGGGTGACCTGATTCCTCGTACTCAGACAACCCAACACGTGCAGAAGTTGCTCCTTGAGGACCGCCTCGCCGCCGATCGGCCGCTGGAACACCGACTCCTCGACCACGTAGCTCACGGCCAGCCTGGGTTTGCGGTCGAGGGCCGCCTGCCGCTCCAGCCGAGCTTCGACGTACTGATCGATGGCCTCCGGCTCGTACGCCGGCACGCGTACCTCGTACAGCGCGCGTACATAAGCCGGCGTCTGCAACATGCCCGGGACGACCATGCTCTCGTAGGCGCTGTAGCTCGTTGCCTCGCCGATGGCGCGAACCCAGTTGAAGTACTTCGGCGAGTACTTCTCCTCTTCCATCAACCCGGCGCACGACTTCAGCACTCCCCCGGCCTCCAGCTCCCGGTCCGCGTCGGCCAGGAACGCCGTCGTCGGGATGCGTTCCGCCCGCTCGTACGCGCCCAGCAGGGACTCCGAGACCAGGAGCCGTTCCGCGAGGTCCTTCTGCGTCATGCCCGCCTGGGTGCGGAACTTCTTGACCAGCTCGCCCACGTGCCTGCGCGCCGACGAAGGCTCCCTACTCGATCCCACAACCACCACCGTCCTTCCCACACCGCCGCGAAGTGGATCGCGTCACCCTGGTCACGCTACGCAACCGCCTCGATGCTCATAGCCATGACGAACCACGAACTCCCCGATTGGGTGCCCGCCTCCGGGCACCAACTCCGTCTCGCCGGGATCCACTTCGACGCCATCCGCGTCCGCGGCGTACGCGGCGAGGCCGTCCTGCACCACCTGGCCGACATCACGGGCGGGCGGCCAGGCCCCGTCGTGCGGGAGGTCTCGGGCGGGCGGTGGACGTACTTCCTCGTCCCTGCGGGCAGCAGCAGGGAGCACACCTGGCCGCCGGGTGCGACCTGTTTCGGGCCGTGTGCGCGGGATCAGTACGTGGGCATCCCGGCCGCGCACGGCAACACGTACCCGCTGTCGTGGCGCTGCGACCCACCGCGCAAGGGGGAGTTCGTCGACCCCGCGCTCCTGCACGAGGTGGTCACCGCTCAGCTCTGCGTGTCCCCGGAGGGGTGAGCCGGCCGGAAGACGGGGACCGCGGGCCCTTCGCCCTCCCGTCTGAAGGCGACCGTCAGCGGCATGCCGATCCGCAGGTCCGCCTCCGCGCAGTCGACGACCTCCGTCATCATCCGCGGCCCCTCCGCCAGGTCCACGACGGCGGCGGCGTACGGGACGCGGTCGCCGAAGGGCGGCAGGTCGTTGCGGTGGACGACGGACCAGGTGTAGAGCGTCGCCCGGCCGCTCGCCCGCTCCCACCCGACGTCCTCGCTCCAGCAGTACGGGCAGAACTCGCGCGGGTAGTGGTGCGGCCGGGCGCAGGCGCGGCAGCGGCGCAGCAGCAGCCGGCCCTCGGCGGCGGCGTCCCAGTAGGGGCGGGTGAACGCGTCGATGTCGGGCACGGCGGCGTTCATGCCCCGAGCCATCCGATCGCGTGGTCGAGGGACCACGTCTGCCAGGACATGGCGAGCAGGGCGACGAGCGAGATCAGCGCCATCATGGCGTTCTGCCCCTGCTCGGCCCAGTCGTGGATCATCAGGGCGAGGTAGAGGAGGTTCAGGAGCAGGCCGCCGGCCAGCGCCACGGGCGTCAGGAAGCCGGCGACCAGACCGAGTCCGACGGCCAGTTCGGCGTACACGACGACGTACGCCATCACCTTGGGCCGGGGCGCGACGACCGCGTCGAAGCCGCGCCGCACCGCCGGCCACCTGTGCCGGCCGGCCACGTCCGCCGCCCAGGCGATGCCCGTGCCGCGTTCGAACCAGCCCTTCTTGTCCTTGTGGCGCCAGCTCTCCAGCCACCACAGGCCGAGGCCGACGCGCAGCACGGCCAGCCACTGCGCGCCGTCGAGCCAGATGGTCCGCATGTCGCTCCCCCCACCCTCACTTATCTGACGGTACGTCAGTTCAGCGGAAGCGACGGGCACGCGCAAGAGGTCGGGCCCTGCGACTGTCCGTGATCGATTCGCAACCCATTCCGTATCTTGACCGAGACCCATCAAGGATTTACCGACATTACGATCACAAATCATGACCCCCACCCCCCTCACCGACCACCCCGTATACGTCATAGGCGCCGGCCCCGGCGGGCTCGCGGCCGCCGCCGCTTTGCGCGCGAGGGGCGTACGGGCCGTCGTACTGGAGAAGTCGCCCTCCGTCGGGGCCTCCTGGCGCGCCCACTACGACCGGCTGCGGCTGCACACGACCCGGCGGCTGTCGGGCCTGCCCGGGCTGCCGATCCCGCGGGCGTTCGGACGGTGGGTGGCGCGTGACGACGTGGTCCGCTACCTGGAGAAGTACGCCGAGTTCCACGAGCTGGAGATCGTCACGGGGGTGGAGGTGTCCCGCGTCGAGCCGGCGCCCGGCGGCGCCCCCGGCTGGGTGCTGCACGCCACCGGCGGCCGGGAACTGTCGGCGTCGGCGGTGGTGGTGGCCACCGGCTACAACCACACCCCGTACGTGCCGCGATGGCCCGGCAGCGACGCGTACACCGGCGAACTGACGCATGCCGCGCACTACCGCGACCCGCGCCCGTACGAGGGCAAGGACGTCCTGGTCGTCGGCACGGGCAACACCGGCGCCGAGATCGCCGTGGACCTGGCGGAGGGCGGCGCGGCCCGCGTCCGGCTGGCCGTGCGCACCGCCCCGCACATCGTCCGCCGCTCGACGGCCGGCTGGCCCGCGCAGGCCACCGGCATCCTCGTACGCCGCCTTCCGGTCCCGCTGGTGGACCGGGCCGGTGCCCTGCTGGCCCGGATCGCGATCCCCGACCTGTCCGCGCACGGCCTGCCGCGTCCGGCCACCGGGCTCTACACGCGGGTGCGGCAGGGCGCCGTCCCCGTGCAGGACGTCGGACTGATCGACGCCGTCAGGCGCGGGGCGGTGGAGCCGGTGGCGGCGGTCGAGTCCTTCGAGGAGGACAAGGCGGTACTGGCGGACGGCACCCGGATCTCGCCGCAGGCGGTGATCGCGGCGACGGGTTACCGGCGCGCCCTGGAGGACCTGGTGGGCCACCTCGGCGTACTGGACGGCCGCGGCCGGCCGGTCGTGCACGGCGCGCGCACCCCCGCGCAGGCGCCCGGGCTGTACTTCACGGGGTTCACCAACCCCATCAGCGGCATGTTCCGCGAACTGGCCATCGACGCGAAGAAGATCGCGAAGAGGATCGCGGCGGGCCGCTGACGAACCGGTACGGGGAGCCGGCGACCGCCTGCCGGGGCGCGGCGGGCCGGCCCGCCCGACGTGCCGGGGTGGGTGCCGGCGCCCTGCCGGCCCGGCCGACCCCGACCGCCTGAAGCGGCTCGATCTGCCCTCCCTGGACGGCCGACTTCGGCTCTTCACGGGGCCGCGGCCCGGGTAGGGAGAGGGAGGGCGGGTGCGGCGTCCGCGTCCGCCCTCCGCGCCCGTCACCAGGCTTTGCCCGCCGGACTGTTCCTGACGAGCCGTCAGTTCAGTAATCTGACTACGCGTCAGTTACGTTGGCCGACGAGCAGGAGCGGGCTGAGACATGCTTGGATCTACCCACGGCACCCTGACCACCGACCTCCGCGCCCGCGTCGTGGCCTGCGGTGACGCGCCGCACGCCGCCGTCCACGACACGGCGACCCCCACCGCCGTCGCGGCCGGCGACCTCGACGTCAGCGGTCGGCCCCTGCATGCCGACGTGCCCGACCTGGACCGGTTCTTCCGACCGGAGTCCGTGGCCGTCGTGGGCGCCTCCGACACCGAGGGCCGGCCGAACACCGGGATCACCCGGCAGCTCATCGCCTGGGCCGAGCGGGTCGGCGCCCGGCTGCACCCGGTGCACCCGACCCGCGCGTCCGTCTTCGGGCTGCCGTGCGTGCCCGCCGTCCGCGACCTGCCCGAACCGGTCGACCTGGCTGTGCTGCTCGTCGCCGATCCCGTCCCGCTGATCGAGGAACTGGGCGAGGCGAAGGTGCGGTTCGCCGTGGCCTTCGCGTCCGGGTTCGCCGAGACGGGCCAGGCCGGCCTCGTCGCCCAGACCCGGCTGGCCGCGGCGGTCGAACGGTCCGGCGTACGGCTGCTGGGTCCGAACACCAACCTCAACGCCTTCGAGCGGTTCCGCGACGACCTCGACGGGCCCGCCATCGCCCTGATCACCCAGTCCGGCCACCAGGGCCGCCCCCTCCACGCCCTCCAGGAGCTCGGTGTCCGCCTCTCCCACTGGGCGCCCACCGGCAACGAGGCCGACCTGGAGACGGCCGACTTCATCGCGTACTTCGCCCAGCGGCCCGAGGTCGGCGCCATCGCCTGCTACGTCGAGGGTCTCAAGGACGGCCGGTCCTTCCTGCTCGCCGCCGACCGGGCCGCCCGGGCCAAGGTGCCCGTCGTCGCGGTGAAGGTGGGCCGCACGGAGCGGGGCGCCCGTACGGCCGCCTCGCACACCGGCAAGCTGACCGGCGCGGACGAGGTGGTGGACGCGGCGATGCGGCAGTTCGGGGTGATCCGGGTGGACGGGCTCGACGAACTCCAGGACACCGCCGCCCTGCTGGCCAGGGCGAGGAAACCGGTGGCCGACGGAGTCGCCGTGCACTCCATCTCGGGCGGTACGGGCGCGCACTTCGCGGACCTGGCGACGGCGGCGGGGCTGCGGCTGCCGGAGCTCTCGGCCGCCAAGCAGGCCGAGCTGCACCAGTGGATACCCGAGTACCTGAACGTCGCCAACCCCGTCGACAACGGCGGCCACCCGGTCGGCGACTGGCGCGGGCGCAAAATCATCGACGCGATCCTGGCCGACCCGGCGGTGGGCGTCCTCGTCTGCCCGATCACCGGGCCCTTCCCGCCGATGAGCGACCGGCTCGCCCAGGACCTGGCCGACGCGGCCGAGGCGACCGACAAGCTGGTGTGCGTGGTGTGGGGCTCGCCGGTCGGCACGGAGGCGGCGTACCGGGAGACGCTGCTCGGATCGTCGCGGGTCGCCACCTTCCGTACGTTCGGCAACTGCGTCTCGGCCGTACGCGCCTACCTCGCGCACCACCGCTTCACCGCCTCCTACCGCTCCCCCTTCGACGAAGCCCCGCGCACGCCCTCCCCGTCCTTCCGCAAGGCGCAGGCGCTGCTGCGGCCCGGCGAACAGCTCAGCGAGCACGCGGCGAAGCAGCTGCTGCGGGCGTACGGCATCCGCGTGCCGCGCGAGCAGCTGGTGACCAGCGCGGCGGCCGCCGTCCGGGCGGCCGGGCTGGTCGGCTACCCGGTGGTGATGAAGGCGTCCGGTCCCCGGCTCGCGCACAAGAGCGACCTGGGCCTGGTGAAGGTCGGCCTGACCTCCGCCAGCCAGATCCGCGACGCGTACCGCGAGCTGACGGACATCGCGCGGTACGAGGGGATCGAGCTGGACGGCGTCCTGGTGTGCCAGATGGTGGAGCGGGGCGTCGAGATGATGGTCGGCGTGACGCAGGACGCCCTGTTCGGGCCCACGGTCACGGTGGGGCTGGGCGGCGTACTGGTGGAGGTGCTGCGCGACGCGTCGGTGCGCGTGCCGCCCTTCGGCGAGGACCAGGCGCGGGCCATGCTCACCGAACTGCGCGGGCACGCGCTGCTGGGGGGCGTACGGGGGGCGCCGCCGGCCGATGTCGACGCGCTGGTCGAGGTCGTGCTGCGGGTCCAGCGGATGGCCCTGGAGCTGGGCGACACCCTGTCGGAGCTGGACGTCAACCCGCTGATGGTGCTGCCCCGGGGGCAGGGAGCGGTGGCCCTGGACGCGCTGGCGGTGTGCCGGTGAGGAGGGCGGCCCTGTTCCCCACCCCGCCCTTTCCGGAACGGGGCAGGCCCCGCGCCCCGGACGCCCGCCGGGCGCGTCCTTCGGAGTAGCCCGCCGCGTCTGACTCCCGGCCATGCGGCCGCGCCCGGCCCGGGCCCCTGCCGGATGCGGTTGCTCGCCGCCCCTGGAACACCCGCCCCACCACCCGCGGCCCGTCCGGCGTTCGAGGACGGGTGCGTGGGTGGACCGCCACTCGCCCCAGTCCCCCAGGAGCCGCACGTGACGACCGACTCTCCCCGCGACGCCGCCGACGAGCCCGTCGAGTCGCTGGTGCTGCACGCCGTCGACAACGGCGTCTCGTGGATCACCCTCAACCGTCCCGCCGCCCTCAACGCCCTCACCCGCGACCAGCGCGACCGGGTCGTCGCGCTCCTCGCCGCCGCCTCCGCCGACCCCGCCGTGCGCGCCGTCGTGGTCACCGGCACCGGCAAGGGCTTCTGCGCGGGCGCGGACCTGCGCGCCGGACCGGTGAGCGACGGCGACCGGGTGGCCGGGGACGTCGCCCGTACGATCCGGCTCGGCGCGCAGCGGCTCGTCGCAGCGGTGCTGGACTGCGAGAAGCCGGTGATCGCCGCCGTGAACGGCACCGCCGCCGGGATCGGCGCCCATCTCGCTCTCGCCTGCGACCTCGTCCTGGCCGCCGAGTCCGCCCGGTTCATCGAGGTCTTCGTACGGCGCGGCCTGGTCCCGGACGGCGGCGGCGCGTACCTGCTGCCCCGGCTCGTCGGGCCGCAGCGCGCGAAGGAGCTGATGTTCTTCGGGGACTCCGTACCGGCCGCCGAGGCCGCGCGCATGGGTCTGGTCAACCGTGTCGTGCCGGACGCGGAACTGGCCGCCGCCGCCCGCGCGTGGGCGGAGCGCCTGGCGGCAGGCCCGACCCGGTCGATCGCCCTCGCCAAGCAACTGGTCAACGCCTCGCTGGACGTCGACCGCGCCACCGCCTTCGCGGCCGAGGCGAGCGCGCAGGAGATCAACATGACGACGTCGGACGCGAACGAGGGCGTGGCGAGCTTCGTGGAGCGCCGCACCCCCAAGTACCGGGGCCTGTAGGGGCGCACCGGACCGGCGGCGGCGGGCAGAACCCTTCCCATCTGACGGGTCGTCAGCTTCAATGATTCTTGTGATGGGACACGCGGGGATGGCGGCCACCGTCGTCCGATACCTCAGGTCGGTCGGCGCCGCCACGGCCGCCGAACCCTACGACGCGCTGCCACGCCCCGACCTGCGGGCCGTCGGCGCGGACGAGCGGCCGCCGGTCGACCCGGCCGAGTTCCGCGCCGTACTCGGCCACTTCGCCACCGGCGTCACGGTCGTCACGGCCCCGCACGCCGGCCCGGAAGGCCCCGGCGGCCCGGCCGGGTTCGCGTGCCAGTCCTTCGCCTCGCTGTCCCTCGACCCGCCCCTGGTCGCCTTCATGGTGGCCCGTACGTCCACGACCTGGCCGCGCATAGCCCG
The DNA here is from genome assembly GCF_053610585.1 of Streptomyces sp. NPDC054887. NCBI lineage: Bacteria > Bacillati > Actinomycetota > Actinomycetes > Kitasatosporales > Streptomycetaceae > Streptomyces > Streptomyces sp. NPDC054887. Next base: position 22,678 of record NZ_JBSGYQ010000063.1, read on the forward strand.
CGCCGGGGTCTTCTGCGTCAACGTCCTCGGCGCGGACCAGGGCGACCTGTGCCTGCGTTTCGCGGTGAGCGGGGCGGACAAGTTCGCGGACGTCCGGTACGCGCCGGCGCCGGTCACCGGGTCGCCGCTGCTCGACTCCGTGCCGGCCTGGGTCGACTGCCGCGTCCAGGCGGTCCACACCGGCGGCGACCACCTGATCGTGGTCGGCAGGGTCGAGGCGCTGGGCGGGAGCGACGACGGCGAGCCCCTGCTGTTCCACCGGGGCAGGTTCGGCCGCTTCAGCGCGTGAGCCCCGCGGCGGGCGCCGGCCTCTTGCGGATGACCAGGGACATCAGCGCGGCAGCCGCGCACAGCGCCCCGGCCGCGTACCAGACCACGTCGTACGAACCGAACACGTCCCGCGCCACACCGCCGGCGAAGGCGACCACCGCCGCGCCCACCTGGTGCGAGGCGAGCACCCAGCCGAAGACGATCGCGGAGTCCTCGCCGTACTGCTCGCGGCACAGGGCGAGGGTCGGCGGAACGGTGGCCACCCAGTCCAGGCCGTAGAAGACGATGAAGAAGAGCATCGGCGGGTGGACGCTCGGCGCCAGCAGCATCGGCAGGAAGAGCAGCGAGACTCCGCGCAGCGCGTAGTACACGGCGAGCAGGCGGCGGGCCTCGAAGCGGTCGGTGAGCCAGCCGGAGGCGATCGTGCCGATCACGTCGAAGACGCCGATGACGGCGAGCAGTGAGGCGGCGGCGGTGATCGGCATGCCGTGGTCGTGGGCGGAGGGGACGAAGTACGTACGGACGAGTCCGTTGGTCGACGCCCCGCAGATCGCGAACGTGCCCGCGAGCAGCCAGAACGGCCCCGTCCGCGCCGCGGAGAGAAGGACCGCCACCGTCCGCCTGGCCGCGCCCGTGCGGGGCGCCGGCTTCGGGACGAACTTCCCTCCGTACGGGGCGAGCCCCACGTCGGCCGGGTGGTCGTGCAGCAGCAGCCAGACGAACGGCACCACGACGAGGGCGGCCAGGGCGACCGTGACGGAGGCGGGCTGCCAGCCGTGGTCCGTGACGATCCAGGCGCACAACGGCAGGAAGATGAGCTGGCCGGACGCCCCGGCGGCGGTCAGCACGCCGGTGACCAGGCCCCGGCGCTCGACGAACCAGCGGTTGGTGACCGTCGCGGCGAAGGCCATCGCCATCGAACCGGTGCCGAGGCCGACGAGCAGGCCCCAGTAGAGCATCAGCTGCCAGCTCGCCGTCATCCAGACGCTGAGCAGGGCCCCGGCGGCGACCATGCTCAGCGCCGCGACCACCACCTTGCGCATGCCGAAGCGGTCCATGAGCGCGGCGGCGAACGGCGCGGTCAGGCCGTACAGCGCCATGTCGAGGGAGACGGCGAAGCCGATCTCGCCGCGTGACCAGCCGAGTTTGTCGTGCAGCGGCTCGATCAGGAGGCCGGGCAGGGAGTTGAAGGCGGCGCCGCCGATGATCGTCACGAAGGCGACGGCGGCCACGAACCACGCGCGGTGCGGCAGAGTGCGGCGGGTCCGGCGCGGGCCGGTTATCTCGGCGTCTACGGGGGCGGCGGCGTCGGTTGTCTGGGTCACGTCACTCAGCTTCGGGCCCCTGTGGAGGGCGGGCGAGTGGCCCGGCAGCCACGGTTCGCAAGGATCGGGACACGGCAGGCGGCCGGCCCGCCCCTCCCTTCGCCCCGGTCCGCCCCGCTCACCCCGCGTCCACCCGCCGCAGCTCGCGGATCGGCCGCACCGCCAGCAGCACCGCGACCACGCCCAGCATCACGGCCACCCCCGCCAGCAGTACCCGCTCGGCGCCGACCGCCTCCGCCACCGGGCCCGCCAGCGCGCGGCCCGCCGCCATCATCAGCAGGGAGCCGGACACGTCGTACGCGTGGAGCCGGTTCAGGGCGTCGGGCGGGACGTGCGTCTGGACCGTCGTCGACCACATCACCAGCCAGAACGCGAAGGCCGCGCCGCCGGCGAACTGACCGATGCCGAGCGCCGGTACGGACATCCCAAGCCCCAGCACCACCAGGTTGAGCGCGACGCCCAGCAGCGCCACGGCCCCCGCCGCCAGCGGACGCACCGGCCGCAGCCGCAGGGCCAGCAGGCCGCCCGCGACACTGCCCGCCCCGTTGACCGCCATCAGAGCGCCGTACGCGCCCGCGCCGTGCTCCTCGGTCACCAGGACCGCCGTCAGCGGCAGCATCGGGCCGGCCACGGTCAGCCCGTACACCGTCCAGATCGCGATGACGCCCCACAGCCAGGTGCGGGAGGTGAACTCGTTCCACCCGTCGACCAGTTCGGCCACCAGCGAGCCGCGCTCGACCGGCTCCCCGACCGGCGGCAGCCGCAGCAGGAACAGGCACACACCGCTGACCCCGAACGTCGCCGCGTTGGCCGCGAAGACCGCTCCCGCGCCGCCCGAAAGCCCGGCCACCAGCCCCGCGAAGGCGGGGCCCGCCATGGTCATGAGCGCCTCGCACACCCGCAGGACCGCGTTCGCCCGCTGTACGTCGTGGGCGATGCGCGGCACGGTCGAGGCGACGCCGGGCTGGAAGAGCGCCGCGCCGACACCGCTGACCGCGCTCAGCCCGTACACCACCCACACCGACGGATCGCCGGCCGCGAAGGACAGGGCGAGCACCGACGCGCCGGCCAGCCGCAGCACGTCCGCGAGGATCATCATCCGGCGGGGCGTGAAGCGGTCCGCGAGTACGCCGCCGAACAGGACCAGCACCGCGAACGGGCCGATCCACGCGGCGAGCGCGTACCCGACGGACGAACCGGGCCGGCCCGCGCCGAGCAGACCGGCGGCGAGGGCGACGGGGACCATGCCGTCGCCGAAGACGGCGACCGTACGGGCCACGAAGAAGAGCCGGAAGTTACGGTTCCAGGGGCTGGGGGGAGCCATTCGCCCGGCGAGAGCCGTCTCGGGAATGTCCTGGGCTGCTGAACGCTTGTCCGTCACAGCGCAGACATGTATCAGGTGGAGGTCTATACCAGCCAGTGGTTAAGACCCGGGACACGACGACGGAGGCCTGCCCCATGCCAGAGGAGCGCCCCGCCGCCCCGCACCGCGTCGTCGTCCTCGCGCTCGACGGGCTGCTCCCCTTCGAACTCGGCATCCCGCACCGCATCTTCGGCCGCGCGAAGGACGAGGCGGGCACCCCGCTCTACGAGATCGTGACGTGTTCCGTGCGGCCGCCGGGACCGGTCCGCACGGACGCCGACTTCGCCATCGCCGTCGAGCACGGACCCGAGGCCCTGGCCACCGCCGACACCGTCGTGGTCCCCGCCTCGTACGAGCTGGGCCGCGTCTACGAGGAGGGCGTGCTGACCGAGGACCTGGCGGCGGCCTTCGCCTTCGTACGCCCCGGCACCCGCATGGTCTCCATCTGCACCGGCGGCTACGTCCTGGCCGCGGCGGGCTGCCTCGACGGCCGCCCCGCCACCACGCACTGGTCGGCCGCCGAGCACTTCCAGCGGCTGTTCCCCTCGGTCAGGGTCGACGCAGACGTGCTGTTCATCGACGACGGCGACGTCCTGACCTCGGCCGGGGTCGCGGCCGGGCTCGACCTCTGCCTGCACATCGTGCGGCGCGACCACGGCAGCGGCGTCGCCAACGAGGTGGCCCGCCGCACCGTCGTGCCGCCGCACCGGGAGGGCGGCCAGTCCCAGTACGTGCGCCGCCCGGTCCCCGAGCCGCGCCTGGCCACCACGACGGCCGCCCGCGCCTGGGCGCTCGGCCGCCTCCACGAGCCGATCCAGCTGCGGGACATGGCCGCGCGGGAGTCCATGTCGGTACGGACGTTCACGCGCCGGTTCCGCGAGGAGGCAGGGATCAGCCCCGGACAGTGGCTGACCCAGCAGCGCGTGGAACGGGCCCGTCACCTGCTGGAGACGACCGGCCTGTCCGTCGACCAGGTGGCCCGCGCCGCCGGCTTCGGTACGGCGGCCTCACTGCGCCAGCACTTCCAGGCGGCGCTCGGCGTTCCCCCGACCGTCTACCGCCGCACGTTCCGCGCCACGACGACGGACCGGGGGCGGTCTCAGAAGGTGAGCACTCCGCGCGCCACCCGCCCGTGACGGGCGTCGTCCACCGCCTTCGCGAAGTCCTCGACGGGGTACGTCCCGGTGACCAGCTCGTCCAGCAGCAGCCGGCCCCGCAGGTACAGCCCGGCGTACAGCGCGATGTCCCGCTGCGGGCTCGATGATCCGTACCGGCAGCCGAGGACGGACTTGTCCAGGTACATCGAGGAGACGAGGAACGAGGCCTCCGCCGTGGCGGCCGGCACGCCCAGCAGCACCGCCTGCCCGTTCCGGTCGAGCAGGTCGATCGCCTGCCGGATCAGCGCCGTGCTGCCGACGCACTCGAAGGCGTGGTCGGCGCCCGTGGGCAGGATCTCCCGTACGGCGTCCCCGGCGGCCGAACCCAGGAAGTGCGTCGCCCCGAACTGCCGGGCGACCGCTTCCTTGGCCGGGTTGGTGTCGACGGCCACGATCGTCGACGCGCCGGCGATCCGGGCGCCCTGGAGGACGTTGAGACCGACCCCGCCCGTCCCGATGACGACGACGGTGTCCCCGAGGCCGACCTTGGCGCGGTTGAGCACGGCCCCGACCCCGGTGAGCACTCCGCAGCCGATGAGCGCCGCCGACGTCAGCGGGACCTCGGGCGGAATCCGCACGGCCTGCACGGCCTTGACGAGAGTCCGCTCCGCGAACGCCGAGTTGGACGCGAACTGGTGGAGCGGCCGGCCGCCGCGCGAGAAGGGCCGCCCCGGCATCCCGATCGCCTTGCGGCACATCGTCGGCCGGCCCCTTCCACAGTCCGGGCACGCCCCGCAACTGGCGAGGGTGGACAGCGCCACGTGGTCCCCGGGCCCGACGTGGGTGACGCCCGCGCCGACCGCCTCCACGACCCCGGCGCCCTCGTGCCCGAGCACCACGGGCACGGGGAAGGGGATCGTCCCGTCGATCACCGACAGGTCGCTGTGGCAGAGCCCGGCCGCGGCGATCGCGACGAGCACCTCCCCGGGCCCCGGATCGCGTATCTCCAGGTCGTCGACGACCAGCGCCCGCGTGCCGTCGAACACCACACCTCTCATCGGGGCTCCCTCGGTAGGCCGAGCACGCGCTCGGCGATGATGTTCCGCTGGATCTCGTCGGAGCCGCCGTAGATCGTGTCGGCCCGGCTGAACAGGAACAGCCGCTGCAAGGAGTCGAGTACGTACGGCCGCTCCTCGTCCCAGTCGTACGGCCCGACCGCGGCGGCCGCGCCCCGCACCTGCACGGCGAGCTCCCCGAGGCGCCGGTGCCAGCCGCCCCAGAGCAGCTTGGCGACGCTGGGGGCGCCGGGGTCCGCCCCCGAGGCGCCCAGGGTCCGCAGGGCGTGGGCCCGCATGGTGTGGAGTTCGGCCCACAGCCGCACGAGCCGGGCACGGACGACGGGATCCGCGACGCCCTCCGCGGCGAGGGCGGCGCGCACGACCTCCCGCAGTTCCTCCGCGAAGCCGATCTGCTGCACGAGCGTGGACACTCCGCGCTCCACCGCGAGCAGCCCCATGGCGACGCGCCACCCGTTGCCCTCGCCGCCCACCACCTCCTCGGCGACGGCCCCGTCGAAGAACACCTCGTTGAACTCACTGGTCCCGGTCATCTGCCGGATCGGCCGTACGTCGACGCGCCCCGGCTGGTCCATCGGCACCAGCAGGAACGACAGCCCGTGGTGGCGCACAGATCCCGCGCCGGTCCTGGCCAGGACGAAGCACCAGTCCGCGTCCTGGGCGAGGGAGGTCCAGATCTTCTGCCCCGTGACGCGGTACACGCGCCCGTCCCGCACGGCGGAGGTACGCACCCCGGCCAGGTCCGACCCGGCGCCGGGCTCGCTGTACCCCTGGCACCACAACACCTCACCGCGCGCGATCGCGGGCAGGTGGCGCTGCTTCTGCTCGTCGCTCCCGTGGGCGACGAGAGTGGGAGCGAGCAGGTTCTCACCGATGTGCCCGGCCCGCGCCGGGGCGCGTGCGCGGGCGTACTCCTCGGCCCACACGACCTGCTGGGTCACAGTGACCCGCCGCCCGCCGTACGCCCCACCGTCCTCCCACCCGAGCCCGATCCACCCTCCGAGCCCAAGCTCCCGCTCCCAGCCCCGCCCCCCGCCACCACCACAACGCCCAGCGAGCCACGCCCGCGCCTCACCCCTGAACGCCTCGTCCCCATCCCCGAACCCGAACTCCACGCCACCCCTCCTCCCAACCCGCCCTCACACCCGGCACCCACCCCGAACACCCCACTCACCCGGACCACTGCAACCCGCGAACGCGCGGTGGCAGACGGGGACGTACCGGGACGCCCCCACTCACCCGAACAACCGCACCCCGAGCCGCGCCCGCGGGTCGCACCGGAGCACCCGGGCCGCGAACACAGGCGTACCGGCGCACTCGCGCTCGCCCGGCAACCACCACCCGGGCCGCGAACGGGCAGTGGCAGGCGGGGACGTACCGGGGCGCTCCCCGCAGGGTGTCGAACGCAACCACCCCGAACACTCCGCAGTACCGGAAAGGTTCGACACCCGAGGAGACGCCACGGGACGGCACCGCCCCCGAAGCCCCGGCGACCCGCCCCACACAAGAACCCCCGCCGCACGCCCCGCCCCGCACCGCCCCCGAAGCCCCGGCGACCCGCCCCGCACCAGAACCCCCGCCGCACCCCCCGCCCCGCACAAGAACCCCCGCCGCACCCCCCGACGCAAGCCCGCCCCGCCGACCGTCACGCATTCGGCCGCGCTCCCCGCCCCGCCGCCTCCGCCATGGCCGACAACCGCTCCAGCATCGGCATGGGATCCGTGCCGACCGTCCCCGGCAGGAAGTCCGCGATGCGCTCCGGCGTCCACCCCCCGCCCTCCGCGTACGCCGCCCGCAGTTCCCGAGGCTGTGCCCACACCGCGATCTTCGGCCCGGCGACCGTGTAGACCTGCCCCGTGATCCCGGACGCCCGCGCCCGCTCGGACAGCAGGTAGACGACGAGCGCCGCCACATCCTCCGGCTCCCCGATCTCCGCCAGTTCCATCGGCACGTTCGCGGACATCCGCGTACGCGCCACCGGAGCCACCGCGTTGGCGGTGACCCCGTACTTGTGCAGTCCGAGGGCGGCGCTGCGCACCAGCGAGATGATCCCGCCCTTGGCGGCGCTGTAGTTGGCCTGCGCGACGCTCCCCTGGTGGTTGCCGCTGGTGAAGCCGATCAGTGTCCCGCCGCCCTGCTTGCGCATCACCGCCGAAGCCGCGCGGAAGACCGTGAACGTCCCCTTCAGGTGCGTCGCGACGACCGCGTCCCACTCCTCCTCGGCCATGTTGAAGAGCATCCGCTCGCGCAGGATGCCGGCGACGCACACCACCCCGTCGATGCGCCCGTACCGCGTCAGGGCCGCGTCGACGATCCGCTGGCCGCCCGCCATGGCGGAGACGTCGTCCGCGACGGCGACCGCCTGACCGCCCGCGGCCTCGATCTCCTTCACCACCGCCTCGGCGACCTCGCTGGCCGGCCGGGAGCCGTCCACCGAGACGCCGTAGTCGTTGACGACGACCCGCGCCCCCTCGGCCGCGCAGGCCAGTGCCACCGCCCGCCCGATACCGCGCCCCGCCCCTGTGACAGCCACGACTTTGCCTGCCAAGAAGTTCCCCACAACCGGCCCCTTCCCGCGGTTTCTGACGGACCGTTAGATTTTAGGCGCACCCAGTCGCCCGGACACAAGCCCAAGGAGGCCCCCATGTCACTGCCGGCCGAGTTCCACGACATCGCCAAGCGCGTGAACAACTGGGGCCGTTGGGGCGCCGAGGACGAGATCGGCACGCTCAACCTGATCACCGACGACGTCGTACGCACCGCCGCCGCCACCGTGCGCACCGGCCGCCGCGTGCCCCTCGCGCTTCCGCTCCAGGAGGACGGCGTGCAGACGGGACTGATCCCCGGCCGGGTCAACCCGCTCCACACGATGAGCCAGATCAACCAGGAGCTGTTCGGCCCGGGTACGGTCGCCACCAGCGACGACGCTGTGACCATGGGCCTCCAGGCGGCCACCCACTGGGACGCCCTCACCCACGTCTCCCATTCGGGCAGGATCTACAACGGCCGCCCGGCCGACACGATCACGCCGCACACCCGGTCCCGCTTCAGCGGCATCGACAAGGCGCGGCACGTCGTCTCGCGCGGGGTGCTGCTCGACGTGGCACGCGCGCGCGGAACGGACCGGCTGGCCGGAGACCACGCGGTGACCCCCGAGGACCTGGCAGCCGCCGAGGATCTGGCGCGTACGACGGTCCGGGCCGGCGACATCGTCCTCGTACGGACCGGGCAGATCCGGACGTACCTGGCGGGCGACAAGCACGCCTACGGCCACCCGTCCCCCGGCCTGTCGGTCCGTACGCCCGAGTGGTTCCACGCACGGGACGTCGCCGCGGTCGCGAACGACACCCTCACCTTCGAGATCTTCCCGCCGGAGATCGAGAACCTGTGGCTGCCGGTGCACGCGCTCCACCTGGTGGAGATGGGCATGCTCCAGGGGCAGAACTGGAACCTGGAGGAACTGTCCACGGCCTGCGCGGAGGAGGGCCGGTACGCCTTCCTGCTCTCCGCGATGCCGGAGCCGTTCGTCGGGGGAACGGGCACCCCGGTCGCCCCGGTGGCGATCCTCTGACGGCCCGGAACGGCCGCCGGACGCCAGGGTGTCGGCCGAGCAGCGGCGGTTCACAACCGGACGGCCAGGAGTGTCGGCCGAGCAACGGCGGCGCACAACCGGACGCCAGAGGTGTCGGCCGAGCGACGGCGGGTGAACATCCGGCCGGTCGGGCCGTACGGCCGGGCCACTACGACGAACAGCCGGGCGGCGGCGCCTTGCGCACGCCCCGAGCGCGGCACGAGGGCCACCACCCGGCTCCGGCGTACGGGCCCTGCCCCTCCCGCTTCCCCCGGAGGAGCCGACGCCGAAACACGACCCGCGTTCGCCAAGGCCGGGCCGCCCTGGACGCGGCTCGGTTCCTCGGCGTCCCCTCGCAGCGAATCGCCTCACCCAAGGGTCACCAGAGCATCACCAACCGTCAACACCTGATGGGCGATTTACTCATTACGCGCTATTTGTGACAGCGCACGACGGCTCGTAGACCGTCGTCTCGTACGCCCCTGACGCCCCCACGGGCGCCCCCCGGTCGACCTCGCACCAGATGCGCTTGCCGGCCCCCTCGGACTGCCAGCCCCAGCGGTCGGCCAGCCCGTCCACCAGCTCGAGGCCGCGCCCGTTGGTGTCGTCGCCCTCCGCGTGCCGGGGTTTCGGCGGCCGGGCGCTCGCGTCGGCGACCTCGACGCGGACCGTGCCGTCGTCGGCGGTGCCGAAGAGCATGCGCAGCACGGCCGGACAGCCCGTGTGCACCACCGCGTTCGTGACCAGTTCCGAGATGAGCAGGATCAGCGTCTCGGCCAGCGGCTCGTCGACCCTTATCCCGCAGCCGGCGAGCCGCGAACGCGCCCACCGACGGGCGCGCCCCACCTCGGCGGGGTCGGCCCCTACCTCCAACTGCACCTGAAGCACCTGCACCGCTCACACCATCCGAACCGGCGGACACATCGCCTCGCGTCTCCACAGGGTCACGGAACGTGATTCCCTTACGAGACAGCATGGTTGACGTACAGTCACCGCAACAAGCGCTTCAGGCATATTCCAGCGCGAAGGAGTACGCGTGGTGCATACTGTGCGACGCGCGCTGCGGGAAGTCGAACAGGGGCGCGCACGGCGCCTCCGCACGGCGCGAGCGGCGCACATCTCGCGGCCCGGAGTCACCACCGAGGCGACGCCGGGACAGCTGCGCATCACAACCACTCGCATCCCACGGAGAGTACCGGAGCGCACCCCGACTCCAGGCCGTGACGAGTCACGCGAAGGACACAACCCGATATCGACGCACCGTAATCGGTCACCAGTCGCAGAGCGCCGTGACCGAAGGACCACCCAGAGCCACGAAACGCACGGAACGTAGCGCTTCTTGTCGCAACCGGTCACGGCGGCGTCGCTGTCACCGGCACCCGGCGCCCGCCCGGCAGCGGTCACAGCAGCACCGTGCGCCGCAGCAGCACCGTGCGCCGCAGCGGCACCATTCGCCACAGCAGCACCCCCGTTCACGGCAGCGCCGCCGCCAGCAGTTCCGCCGCCTCGCGTCCCGTCGGCCACCGCTCGGCCCGTACCCACGCCCGCTTCAGGTGCAGGTGCACGTCGGCCTCCCAGGTGAACCCCATGCCGCCGTGGACCTGGAGGCAGTCGCGCGCGTTGCGGACCGCCGCGTCGTCGGCGAGCAGCTTGGCCCCCGCGATCTCCACCGGGTCGCCGGTGACCGCCGCCCCGTACACGGCGGCGCGCGCCGTCTCGGTGCGCACGAGCATCCGCGCGCACAGGTGCTTGACCGCCTGGAAGGAGCCGATGGGCCGGCCGAACTGTTCCCGCTCCCCCGCGTACCGGACGGCCTCCGCGGTCGTACGGCCGGCGCTGCCGAGCTGTTCGGCGGCGGTCAGCAGGGCGGCGAGGCCGGCCTCGGGTCCCGGGGCCGCCCCGGAACCGTCCGGCGCGCCCGGTATGCGGTGCAGCGGCGTCAGCGGGTCCACGGAGCGTACGGGCACGGCCCCGTCGGCGTTCCCCGGGCCCCCGAGGACGTGGTCGGCCTCGTCCAGCCACTCCACCAGCCCGCCGTCGACCCGCGTCACCACGGTATCGCCGGTGGCCGCTCCCGGGACCGTTCCCGCGGCCAGGTGCGTGGCCACCAGGGGGCCCGGCAGCAGCACGCGGCCGGCCTCCTCGAAGACGAGCACGGCCTCGGGGAGGCCCAGGCCCACTCCGCCGTCCTGTTCGGGCAGCCGCAGCGCGAAGAGACCGGCGTCGCCCAGCTCCCGCCACAGCGCGCGGTCCAGGGCCGGTCCCGGGGCGCCTCCCGGTACGTCCGGCGCGTCGGCGGCGGCCCGCAGCCGCTCCCGTCCGAAGCGGCCCTCCAGGAGCTTGCGCACGCCCGCCCGCAGCGCACGCTGGTCGTCGGTGAGACGGAAGTCCATCAGCGCCCCCGGGGAAGGCCGAGGACGCGCTCGGCGAGGATGTTCCGCTGGATCTGCGACGTGCCCGCCGCGATCGTGTACGAGAGCGACGACAGCCGGTCCGCGGTCCAGTCGTGGTCCCGGTCCAGGCAGCCGGGGCCGAGCACCAGCGCGGCGGCGTCGTACAGCTCCTGGCGGGCGTGCGAGTAGCGCAGTTTGAAGACGGAACCGCCGTTCCCGGGAACGCCCCCCGCGTGCCGCGCCTCACTGACGTTCCACTGGGTGAGCCGCCACAGTGCGGTGAATTCGGCGCTGAGGCGGCCCAGGGTGCGGCGTACTTCCTGGTCGTCCCAGCGGCCGTTCCCGCGAGCGGCCGCCGCCAGCGCGCACAGGGTGCGCCGGCAGGCGACGACCTCGCCCACGAAGGCCGTGCCCCGCTCGAAGGACAGGGTGACCATGGTGACGCGCCAGCCGTCGTTCTCGTCGCCCACCCGGTGGGCGGCCGGAACGCGCACCTCGTCGAGGAACACCTCCGCGAATTCGGCCGTTCCCGTGAGCGTGCGCAGCGGCCGGACGGTGACGCCCGGAGCGTTCATCGGCAGGGCGAGCCAGGTGATGCCCCGGTGCGCGGGAACGTCCGGGCCGGCCGCTCGCGTGCGGACCAGTAGTTCGCACCAGTCCGCGACCTCCGCGTGCGAGGTCCAGATCTTCGATCCGGTGACGACGTACTCGTCCCCGTCGCGCACCGCGCGGGTGCGCAGCGAGGCGAGGTCCGAGCCCGCGTCGGGTTCGCTGAAGCCCTGGCACCAGATCTCGTCGCCCCGCAGGATGGGCGGGAGCCAGCGGGCCCGCTGCCGCGGGGTCCCCTCGGCGGCGATCGTGGGTCCGGCGTGCAGCAGGCCGACGAAGTTCGCGCCCACGTACGGCGCACCGGCCAGCTCGCTCTCCTCCAGGAAGATCAGGTGCTGGGTGGGCGTGGCGCCCTGTCCGCCCGCGTCGGCGGGCCAGTGCAGCCCCGCGTACCCGGCGTCGTACAGCCGTCGCTGCCAGGCCGTGTCGTACGCGCGCCGGCCCGGCCAGTCCGCCGGGTCCGGCCGGGGCGGCAGCCCCGGCAGCGTGGCCGCCAGCCACGCGCGCAGGCGGGCCCTGAACTCCTCTTCCTCCTCGGTGTACGTGAGGTCCATCAGCGGGCGGGGCCGGCGGCGGGGACGCGGTCGCGGTCCAGGTCGAGCGAGAGCATGCGGATGGCGTTGCCGCGCATCAGCTTGTAGACGGTCTCGTCGTCGAGGCCCTTCACGTGGTCGAGGGCGACTTCCTTGGTGTGCGGGAACGTCGAGTCGACGTGCGGGTAGTCGGTCTCGAAGGTGGCGTTGTCGCGTCCGACGACGTCCAGGGAGGCGACGCCGTGCTTGTCGCGGAAGAAGCAGCAGAAGATCTGCCGGTAGTAGTACGTCGAGGGGGGCTCGGGAATCAGGTCCCGTACGCCGCCCCACGCGCGGTGCTCCTCCCACACGTCGTCCGCGCGCTCCAGGGCGTACGGGATCCACCCCATCTGTCCCTCGCTGTAGGCGAGCTTGAGGCGGGGGAACTTCACCAGGACGCCGCTGAAGAGGAAGTCCGTCATCGACGCCATGGCGTTGTTGAAGCTGAGGGCGGCCTGCACGGCGGGCGGGGCGTCCGGGGACGCGGCGGGCATCTGCGAGGACGACCCGATGTGCATGTTGACGACCGTCCCGGTCTCCTCGCAGACCGCGAAGAACGGGTCCCAGTGGCCGGAGTGGATGGACGGCAGACCCAGGTACGTGGGGATCTCGCTGAAGGTGACCGCCCGTACGCCGCGGGCCGCGTTGCGGCGGATCTCGGCGACGGCCAGATCGATGTCCCACAGCGGGATGATGCACAGCGGGATCAGCCGGCCGCCGCTGTCGCCGCACCACTCCTCGACCATCCAGTCGTTGTACGCGCGCACGCAGGCGAGGGCGACCTCCTTGTCGCGCGCCTCCGCGAACGTCTGGCCGCAGAAGCGCGGGAACGTCGGGAAGCACAGGGACGCCTCGACGTGGTTGAGGTCCATGTCGGCGAGCCGCGCCACGGGGTCCCAGCAGCCGCGCCGCATCTCCGCGCGGGTGATGCCCTCCAGGGTCATGTCGTCGCGGTCGAAGCCGACGGCGGCGATGTTGCGCTTGTACGGGAACTTGAGGTCCTCGTAGATCCACCAGTCCGTCGGCGGGCCCTCGGGGTCCATGGTGATCCGGTACTTGCCCGCCTCGTAGGCGAGGTCGCCGATCCCGGCGGTCAGCGGCTGCGGGCCGCGGTCGCGGTACTTCGCCGGAAGCCAGGTCTCGAAGAGGTGCGCCGGCTCGATCACGTGGTCGTCGACGCTGACGATCCGAGGCAGTTCCATGGGGTGTCCTCCGGCGTTCGCGATCCCGACTTTCTGATGACCCGTCAGGTCTCAGGCTAGCCCCGCACCCCTGGACCGACAAGGCGCAGCGCCCTACGCTCTCCCAGCAATCTGACTACCCGTCAGCAATGAGGGGACCTGCCGTGACCGACACCCCGACCGACACCGCGTACGCGCTGGGCGCCTCCCGCACCCTCTGGGAACTCGTCGACCGCCGTGCCGCGCTCACGCCCCGGCGGCCCGTACTGCTCCAGGACGACCGGGTCCTCACCTTCGGCGGACTCCGGGACCGCGCGGAGACGGTCGCGGCCGGCCTGTACGCACGGGGCGTGCGCCCGGGCACCGTCGTCGCCTGGCAACTGCCGACGCGGATCGAGACGGTGCTCCTCTCGGTGGCGCTGGCCCGGCTCGGCGCCGTGCAGACGCCGGTCATCCCGTTCTACCGTGAGCGCGAGACCGGCTTCGCGCTGCGGGAGTCCAAGGCGGAGTTCTTCGCCGTACCGGGGCGGTGGCGCGGCTTCGACCACACCGCGATGGCACACCGGCTCGGCGCGCGCGGCGTTTTCGAGGCGTACGGGAACGTCCCGGAGGGGGACCCGGGAACGCTCCCCGCGCCGCCCTCCGACGGCGCCGCCGTGCGCTGGATCTACTGGACCTCCGGAACGACGTCCGACCCCAAGGGCGTCCTGCACACCGACCGCTCCCTGATCGCGGGCGGATCCTGCTTGGCGCACGCGCTGCGGCTGTCCGCGGACGACGTCGGCTCGATCGCGTTCCCGTACGCGCACATCGGCGGCCCCGACTACCTGGTGATGCTGCTCCTGTACGGCTTCCCCGCCGTCCTCTTCGAGCAGTTCGCCATGCCCGCCGCCCTGGACGGCTACCGCCGGCACGGCGTGACGGTCGCGGGCGGTTCCACCGCCTTCTACTCGATGTTCCTGGCGGAACAGCGCAAGGACCCCTCACGCAGGGTCGTTCCCACCCTCCGGCTGCTGGCCGGCGGCGGGGCACCCAAGCCGCCGGAGATCTACCACGCCGTCGTACGCGAGATGGGCTGCCAACTGACGCACGGCTACGGCATGACCGAGGTGCCGATGATCACCATGGGCTCACCGGACGACACCGCCGAGAACCTGGCGACGACGGAGGGACGCCCGCCGCGCGGAATGGAGATACGGGTCACCGCCGAGGACGGCACGCGCCTGCCCGCGGGCGCCGACGGGGAGGTGCGGCTGCGCGGCGAGGCCGTGTGCCGCGGCTACCTGGACCCGGCGCAGAACGCCGAGGCATTCGACCGGGACGGCTTCCTGATCACCGGAGACGTCGGGCACCTCACCCCGAGCGGCCATCTGGTGCTCACCGGACGGCTGAAGGACATCATCATCCGCAAGGGCGAGAACATCTCGGCCAGGGAGATCGAGGACCTGCTGCACCGGCATCCGGGCGTGGGCGAGGCGGCCGTGGTGGGCCTGCCCGATCCCGAGCGCGGCGAGCGGGTCTGCGCCGTGGTCGAACAGCCCGCGGGCGCCCCGCCGCTGACCCTGGAGGAGGTGACGGCGTATCTGCGGGCGCGCGGGCTTTCCGTGCACAAACTGCCCGAGCAGCTCGAAGTCGTGGACGCGCTGCCGCGCAACGAGACGCTGCGCAAGGTCCTCAAGTACAAGCTGCGGGAACGCTACGCGGGGGCCCCGGGCGCGCGCCCGGGGCCGGTGGATCAGGCTTCCGGGGCGTCCGGACCGGGCGTCGTGTAGTACGCGGCGAAGGCGGCCAGGATCTCTTCCTCGCTGATCAGGCCGTCACCGTCCGCGTCCAGCGCGGCCACTGCCGCCTGCGCCCGTTCCTCCGTCGCGCCCAGCACCCGCAGCACGCTCCCCGCGGCCTCCCGGGTGACCCGGGTGCCGCCGTCCTCGGAGGCGACGGCGATCGCCGCGTGCAGGAACGGGCGGGCGATCTCGGCGAACCGCTGCGGGTTGTCCCGCAGCCGTTTGACCGCCCCCGTGACGAACTCCTCGCGGGTGACCCGCTGGTCGCCGTCCACGTCGGCGATGCCCGCCATGCCCTGCCAGAACGCCTCGGCGCCCACGTAGAGCGACTGCCCCTTGTCGCAACGGGCCGTCGTCCCGAACTCGGCCAGCAGGGCGGCCGCCGCGGCACTGAAGTCCTCGCGGTCGATGTAGCCGTTGCCGTCCTGGTCGAAGCTCGCGAACCGGGCCGCTGTCTTGCGCTCGTACTCTGCGCTGTCCATAGGGGGGAGGGTACGACGTGGGCGGCCGGACCGGGGAATTCTCCCGGTTCTCAGGCGGAAAGGGCCTGTGCCTCGTCGTCGGCGGCCGTGGTCACGTCGGGGAAGACGTCGAAGAGGCGCCGTACGCCGAGGGCCGCGAGGACCTTGTTCACGTGCGAACCGTCGACCGCCCCGTGGGCGGGCAGGATCAGCCGCAGGTCACCGCCGCAGGAATGCATCAGGCGGCGGGCTGCGATCATGACACCGACCCCGCTTGAGTCGCAGAAGAGGACCTCGGACAGGTCCAGCACGACCCGGTGGCGGCCGTTCGCGACCGCTTCGTGGACGTGCTGGCGGACCGCCGGCGACGTCACGAGGTCCAGCTCTCCCGAAACGTGCAGTACGGCCCAGGCGTTGTGCTCGGCCTCGATCACCTTCAGCGTCACGCGTCTGGACCTTTCGTTCTGCTGATGCGGAAGTCGTCCTTCCATCTCGCGGCTGCCCCACCGCGTCCCCACGAAACGCGGCGCCGGGAAAGACACCCCCTGATGAGGGACCGGATCATTATCATCCTGGCCCGGAACACGGACGCACTTACCGTAAAGGCGCATGCTTGTCAGCGGCTCGCACTACATTCGAAGAAAGTGACGAGAGGCACACGGTGGGCAGGCGCACAGGGCTGGGGGCCGCATGGCGAAGGACGCACCACCCCGCTGGGACCGCAGGATGCAGCAGCGCCTGGCGCGCGGCGAGGCCGCGGCCCTCGGTGAGCTGTACGACCGGTTCGCGTCGCTCGTCTACAGCCTGGCGCACCGGGTGCTCGAGGACGACGCGGCGGCCGGCCGGATCACGCGCGAGGTCTTCGCCCGGATCTGGGAGGATCCGCACGCGTACGACCCCAAGCAGGGCTCGATGAGGTCCTGGGTGGCCGGTCTCACGCACCGGCAGGCGGTGCGCCGCCTGCGGCAGATCGAGTCGGCGGGGCCGCGGGACGGCGACGACACCTCGGAGGCTCTGGAGCAGAGGGTCCGCAGGGCCTCGGCGGCCGCCCGCGCCGACTACATCGTGACGTCGATGCCCGCGCCGCTGCGGGAGGCTCTGGAGCTCGCCTACTTCCAGCGCAGGGACTACCGGCAGACGGCCGCCGACCTGGGCGTCACGGAGGACGAGGCACGCCGCCGTCTGCGGCTCGGGCTGCAACTTCTGTCCACGGCGAACCCGCCCCGCCAGGACGGCATGTCGTCCCCTCCCGGATTCGGGGAGCGTCACCGGTGAACGCCGAACACGGCCCCAATGGGCCCCATGGACCTCGTGGGCCCCACGGACCACAGGGGCCCCACGGACCTCAGGGACCCCATGGACCACAGGGGCCGCGCGGCCCGCGCGGTCCCGAGGGCGACGGCCCGGGAGCCGGCGGCGGACGGGAGCGCCCGGAGGGCCGGGCTCCGCGCATACCGGCCCCCAGAGCAGCCGCGGACGACCGCGAGGTCCTGGAGCCGGCGCCCGGCACCCCTCCCCCGCCGGCGCCCTCGCCGGAGCAGGCGGCCGGGCCGCCGTCCGCGCCTTCGTCCGCGTCGCCCCGGGCCCAGCCGCCCGCCGCGGACCTGTCCCACCGCGTTCTCAAGTCGCTGCTGGGCGCCTGGGCCCTTTCGGCGTGCTCCGCCGACGAGACCGAGGCCGTCGAGGACCACCTCACCGAGTGCGCGCCCTGCGCGGACGAGGCCCTGCGCCTGCGGGACGCGGTCGGCCTGCTGCACGCCGACCGCAGCCTCGACCTCGACCCGCTGCTGCGCAACCGCGTGCTCGACGGCTGCCTGGGCCGCAGGCCCGCGCGGATCCCCGTGCCCGCCTGGGCCACGCCGTACGACGCCGAGACGGCGCGCCTTGACGCGCTGCTCCGGGACATCGGCGACTCGGAGTGGCACGCTCCGGTACGCCTCAAGTGGTTCGCGGGCCAGGAGGCGACCACCCGCAAGACGACGGTGGCCGGTGTCATCGGCCACCTCATGACCGTCGACGGACTGGTGTCGAAGGCCCTCGGCCTCGACGACCCGCTGGGCCCCTCGGGTCCCGTGTCGCCGTCGGACCGCACCGAGTCGTACTGGCGCGGCTCCCGCTTCCCGCCCACCCGGACCGTCCGCGAACCCTGGCGCCGGCAGAGCCACGACCTGATCCGCACGGCGTCCTTCGCGGGCCGCGGCGCGGCGGAGCTCTCCGTCTCGTACGGCGACTTCGCGCTGCCCCTGCGCGACGCGCTGCTGGACCGGGCGTTCGAGTGCTGGGTCCACGCGGGCGACATCGCGGACGCGGTGGACTATCCGTACGAGCCGCCGGCCGCCACGCACCTGAACAGCATGATCGACCTGGCCGCGCGGCTGATCCCGGCGACCCTGGCGGCCCGCCGCAGGGCAGGTCTCGCGGCGCCGCCGAAGGGCCTGGTGGCCGCCGGTTCGCCCGGCCGCTCGCTGCACCTGGAGATCGAGGGCGCCGGTGGCGGCGACTGGTACATCGCGCTCGACTCCCCGGCGGCGCTCGGCTCCCCCGACCACCAGGTGGCGCACGTCGCGCTGGACGGCGTCGAGTTCTGCCGGCTCGCCTCCGGCCATGTGCCGCCCGAGGAGGCGGCGGCCGGTCAGACGGGCGACCGGGAGGCCATCCGCGATGTCCTCTTCGCGGCGGCGTCGCGGACGGCGCTAGGCGAAGACCACCGTGCGGCGGCCGTTGAGCAGGACGCGGTGCTCGCTGTGCCACTTCACGGCCCGCGCCAGCGCCTGGCACTCCACGTCGCGCCCGATCGCCACCAGCTGCTCGGGCGTCACGTCGTGGCCCACCCGCTCGACCTCCTGCTCGATGATCGGCCCCTCGTCGAGGTCGGCCGTCACGTAGTGCGCGGTCGCGCCGATGAGCTTCACACCGCGCGCGTGCGCCTGGTGGTACGGCTTGGCGCCCTTGAAACTCGGCAGGAAGGAGTGGTGGATGTTGATGATCCGGCCGCTCAGCTGCTTGCAGAGGTCGTCCGAGAGGACCTGCATGTAGCGGGCCAGGACGACCAGCTCGACGTTCTCGGAACGTACGAGTTCGAGAAGTTGGGCCTCCGCCTCGGGCTTGTTGTCCCGCGTCACCGGAATGTGGTGGAAGGGGATGTCGTACGAGCCGACCAGCTCGGCGAAGTCCGTGTGGTTGGAGACGACCGCCGCGATCTCCACCGGCAGGGCGCCGATCCGCGTCCGGAAGAGCAGGTCGTTCAGGCAGTGGCCGAACTTGCTGACCATGAGGACGATCCGCATCCGCTCCTCGGGGCGGTGGATCTGCCAGTCCATGCGGAACGAGTCGCCGATCGCGGCGAAGCTGGCCCGCAGCTTCTCCACCGTCACCGGAGCGTCCGCCGAGAAGTGGACCCGCATGAAGAAGAGGCCGGTGTCGGGGTCGCCGAACTGCTGGCTGTCCTCGATGTTGCAGCCGGTCATGAACAGGTAGCTCGACACGGCGTGCACGATGCCCTGCTTGTCCGGGCACGAGAGGGTGAGGACGTACTGGTCCGTCGGGGGCCGGTCTGACGAAGGGGCGCGGTGCGGGTCGCTCATGCCCCGAGGATTTCACATTCGGACGGGCTCAGGCGGACCTGGTCAGGATCCGGATGACCTCCAGCGTGCGCGGCGCGCTGTCCGGGTCCTCCCCGTCGTTCACCGCGAGACGTACGTGCGCCTCCCGTGCCGCGCGCACCGCTTCCGGCCAGGCGTGGTGCTCCAGGTACGCCGACACGGGCGCGTCCGCGCCCACCTGGTGCATGATCTTGAGCACGCGCAGTACGGCGACGTCGACGAGCGACGCCTCCTGCGGGTCGCGGAAGATCGTGCCGACGTACTTCTCGGCCGACCAGTTGTCCAGCCAGGTGTCCTCCACCAGCCGGTACACGGCGTCTGTCACGTCTCCGTAGCCCTCGACGCCGGCCAGCCAGCACTCACGCTGGAAGACGGGGTCGGAGAGCATGTGCAGCGCCGATCGCACATTCGTGCGCCAGCGCCACCACGGCATGTCATTGAGCGGCATGCCGCCCATGGTGGGGGAGCGACGGCCGCGACGGGAAGAGTTCACCGAACCTTGCACGGTTGCAGATCGTACGTTCCCCCACAGCACAGGCACACGGCCCCCCGTAATTCACCTCGATGTCACTGCCCGTTGAGACATGCTCACTCCCGCGTTACCCATGGGGGGGAAACGTGCATGCACATGACCGGACGGCGCAGCTCCCTCCTCACCCGCTCCTTGCTCTCGAAGGCCACGGCGGCGATCGCCGCGGCCACGGCGACGGCGGTCGGAGCGTCGCTGCTCACCGGTTGCGGAACGCTCCCTGGGATCTCGGGGGGATCCAGGGAGCCCGTAACCGTGATGACGTGGGCGCCGCAGGGCACCTCGGCCACGAACATGCCCGGCATGCCCGCCATGGCGCAGGCGTACGCCCGGTGGGCCAACGCCAACGGCGGCCTCGCCGGCCACGAGCTGAGGATCATCACCTGCAACGAGCACAACAGCACCGTCGGGGCCTCCAAGTGCGCGAAGCAGGCCGTACGGGAGAACGCCGTCGCGGTGGTCGGCTCGTACAGCCAGCACGGCCGGGCCTTCATGGCGCCGCTGGAGGTCGCCGGCATCCCGTACATCGGTGGCTACGGAGCCTCCGACGACGAGTTCGCCAGCGTGCTCTCCTATCCCGTCAACGGCGGCCAGGCGGCCCTCCTCGCAGGCAACGGCAAGCAGCTCGCCCGCGACTGCGAGCGGGTGGCCCTGGTGCGGCCCGACACCGTCGCGGGT
This sequence comes from Streptomyces sp. NPDC054887, assembly GCF_053610585.1. Taxonomy (NCBI): domain Bacteria; kingdom Bacillati; phylum Actinomycetota; class Actinomycetes; order Kitasatosporales; family Streptomycetaceae; genus Streptomyces; species Streptomyces sp. NPDC054887. Next base: position 43,189 of record NZ_JBSGYQ010000063.1, read on the forward strand.
GACGCCCTGCCGATACTCCTGGGCGCCGGTCTCGCCGAGGGCTCCCGCAAGGCCCCGACCGACATCCGGGCGGCGGAGGACGCGAGCGACTACACCGCGCGTGCGCGGGACGCGCTCAAGGGGGCCGGCGCCTTCGACGCGTACGGGAGCGACAAGGGTTGCGTCACGGCGGTGCTCGGCGACCGTACGGAGACCTTCTTCGACTCGTTCCGCAGGCTGGAGGAGGAGACCGAGCGGAAGGTCGCCGTGGCGTCGGTCCTGGGAAGCGTCGGACAGCCGCTCGTCGACCGGACGGGCGGCAAGAGCGGACCGTTCGAGGGGGCGTACGTCACGGGCTGGTACCCGGTGGCGAGCGACGCGCGCTGGAACCCCATGCGCGAGGTGATCCGCAAGCACGCCTTCGCGGACAACCGCATCGACCCGGCCGATCCCGGGGTGCAGACCACGTGGATCGCGTACACGGTGCTCAAGGCGGTCCTGGAGTCCCTCGCGCGGGGCGGCGGTGACGACGACAAGGACAGCGTCTCGGCGGCCGACGTGGTCGGCGAACTGAACCACGTCGAGGGCGTGGACACCGGCGGCCTGACGCCCACCCTGAGCTGGCGCCTGGAGCACATGCTGGCGACGCGGGACCTCCCGCGCATCGTCAACAGGGACGTGACGTTCCAGGTGGTGCGGCAGGGGCGTCTGGTGTCCGCGAAGGAGGGCTTCGTGGACGTGGGCGAGACGCTGGTACGCGCGCCTTCCGGCGTATGACCGGCGCCGGGACGGTGTAGGGGCGGAGACGCATCGGCGAAGGGGGCGGGCGCGGAGTACGACGCGCCCGGCCCCATATACGTCCGCCCGCGGCTGTACGGGGTGTGGGCTGTCCGTGCCGGCTTTACGCGGTTCGGAGGCCCCCGTCTGACGGCAGGGGGGTG
>NZ_JBSGYQ010000064.1:0-43672 GCF_053610585.1 Streptomyces sp. NPDC054887
TGCACCCAGGTGGTGCCCTACATGCCGCCGATGGTGACGTAGACGATCATCAGACTGCCGACGAGGGCGACGATCAGGAATTATCTACCATCGGTACCAACGCGACCTGCCTCCCGAGGGCGAAGTGCTGCGCAGCAGGAAGCCGAGAAGCCAGATGACCAATACCGCTATGGCGATGTACCAGAGCACTTTTATCGCGAAACCGGCACCGAAAAGAATCAGTGCCAGCAGAAGAACCAGAAGAATAGGAACCATTGTGTGCACCTCCTGATCTCCGAGTGCCCTCGAATCCTCCTCGTACACTGCGCACACGGAGAGCCGCTGTGACCGGAAAAGCCGACCGCAAGACCCGGAACACCGTTTTGGTGGCGCTCGCCGCCAATCTCGTCATCGCCGCCGCGAAAACCGTCGGCGGACTGGCGTCCGGATCACCCGCCCTGCTCTCCGAGGCGGCCCACTCCGTCGCGGACAGCGTCAACGAGGTCTTCCTGCTCGCCGCCCTGCGCCGCAGCAGGCGGCCGGCCGACCGGAAACACCCCTTCGGATACGGCAAGGAGCGCTACTTCTGGTCCCTGCTCGCCGCCGTCGGCATCTTCGTCATGGGCGGCTGCTTCTCGGTCTTCCAGGGCTTCGAGGCCCTGGGCGGACCGGACGGCGGGACGTCGCACACCGGTTACGTCGCCGGGCTCGCCGTCCTCGGCGTCGCCCTGCTCGCCGAGGGCACGTCCCTGGCCCGTGCCCTGCACCAGGCGCACCGTCAGCCCGGCGCGGGGATCGGCAAGGACCCGGCGCTGCGCACGGTCGTCGCCGAGGACGGCACGGCCGTGGTCGGCGTACTCCTCGCCGCCGCCGGCATGGGACTCCACATGGCGACCGGCGACCCGGCCTACGAGGCCGTCGCGTCCTTCTCCATCGGCCTGCTGCTCGGGTACGTCGCCTACCGGCTCGGCCGGGACGCCAGGGCCCAGCTCGTCGGGGAGGCGGCCGACCCCGAACTGCGCGCGGACATCCGGCGGCTCATCGAGGCGCAGCCCGAGATCGACAACGTGGCCGAACTGCTCACCATGCAACTGGGGCTGGACTCGCTGCTGGTCGCGGTCCGCGTCGACCTGGCGCCCGGTCTGGACAGCGAGGAGGTCGAGCTGGTCTGCGTACGCATCAAACGGTCCGTGAAGAAGACCTGGCCGCGTGCCGACCAGGTCTTCCTCGACGTGACGGAGGCCCCTTCCGACGCCGACCCCGAGGAGTTCGCGGAAGTCGGCGCCGAGGGCCCGGGCGGGGCCCCTACAACGGAAGCGGACGGTAGACGGTGAGCGCTTCGTCGGCCTTGTCGATGACGAACTCCTCCGGCGCCTGAGCCACTTCCCCGTCGTACGCGAGCAGCGTGCCCGGCGCGAGGTCCGAGATCCACACCTTGCGCAGCCGCTGCGCCGCGTGCACGGGGGAGCGGCTCAGCGGCCCGGCCAGCGCGGCGGCGAGCAGCCGCAGGCCGGGCAGCCGCCCGCCGTGCACGACCCGTACGTCCAGTAGCCCGTCGGCCAGGTTGTGACGGCGGCCGGGGGTCGGGCCGAAGCGCTGGTACATGCCGTTGCCGGCGAACAGCATCCACAGGGCGCGCCGCCGCCCCTTGTGCTCACCGATCTCGGCCTCCAGCGGCCGCTCGTCGCGCAGCACCTTGGCCGCCGCCAGCACGCCGGCGGGCCAGCCGCCGATGCGCGGGGCCCAGTGCTCCCTGATCCGCACCAGCTCCGGATAGACGCCCAGGCTGAAGGTGTTGAGGAAGTACCCCGGCCCCCCGTCGGGGCCGGGACCCGGCGTGAACCGGCCCAGGTCCACCTTGACCGCGTCGCCCGCCGCCAGGGCCCGGCAGGTGTCCTGCACCTCCTCGATGCCCAGGTCGTAGGCGAAGTGGTTGAGCGTGCCGCCCGGGAACACGGCCAGCGGCACCCCGCTGCGGGCCGCGACGACCGCGGCCCGGTTGACCGTGCCGTCCCCGCCGCAGACGCCGATCGCCCGGCCCTCCTGGGCCGCCTTCTCCAACGAGGCCGACAGCGCCTCCGGGTCGCACTCGACGACCTCGGCGTGCGGCAGCGCGTCCCGCACGAGCGCGGCCTTGGCGGCGGCGGAACCCGAGCGCCTGTTCACGACGACGACAAGGCCCCGGCCGCCTGGCAGGGCGGGCGCCTCGGTGTAGGGCCTGCCCGGCGCCGGGATCTGCCCCCGCGTCGGTACGAGCCCCCGCACCGCGAACGCCGCGCCGACGCCCAGCGCCGCGCCGACCAGCACGTCGCTGGGGTAGTGCGCGCCCGTGTAGATCCGGGAGAACGCCACCGAAGCGGCGACGGGGGCCACCACCGCTCCCCAGGCCCGGGACTCCAGCGCCACACCGGTCGCGAAGGCGGCGGCCGAGGCGGAGTGCCCGGAGGGGAAGGACGTGGTGATCGGCTGGCGCTTGAGCTGCCGGATCAGCGGCACGGCGTCCAGGACGGGCCGCACCCGGCGTACGGAGCGCTTGCCGACGGTGTTGACGGTGAGGGAGGCCAGGGCGAGCGAGGCGACGCCGCGCACGGCGGCCCGGCGGGCACGGGTGCTGCCGCCGACGGCGGCTATCGCGGCGGCCGTGCCGAACCACAGCACACCGTGGTTCGCCCCGTGGCTCAGGCGCGGCAGGACGCGGTCCGCGCCGGGCCAGTGATGGGTCGCCACGCCGTGGAAGAGGGAACGGTCCCGGGCGCTCAGCCAGGAAGCGATCCGCCCCGACGGCCGGGGCGGTACGTGTGCGGGTCCTGAGAAGGCGGAAGACATGGCACGCGAGTACCCGGCCCGGACCGATCCGAATCAGCGGCGCGTCCGAGCGGGCCCGGCGGCCGGGGACGTTCGTACGGCCGGGGACGTTCGTACAGTGGAGTGAGGATCGTGGAGTCCGTTCGTCCCTCCGGGATGTCTGACGGGAGACGCCCGGCGAGTACCCGAAGGTGAACCATGAACACCACCGACTCGAAGACGAACCCGCTTCTCACCCGCCACGGCGAAGCGCTCGCCCTGTTCGACCGGCACGTGCACGCCGTGGGCGAGGACCAGTGGCAGGCGCCGACGCCCTGCACCGACTGGTCGGTGCGCGATCTCGTCAACCATCTGACCCTCGAACAGCTCTGGGTGCCCCCGCTGGTGTCCGAGGGGCGTTCGACCGGCGACGGCGCCGACGGCTCCCTCGGCTTCGATCCCGAGGGCGACGTGCTGGGCGACGACCCGGTGGCCGCCTGGGAGCGGGCGGCGGCCGCCGCGCGGGAGGCGTTCTCGGCGCCGGGGGCGCTGGAGCGGACCGTGGAGCTGTCGTACGGGCCGACCCCGTGCGCGGCGTACTGCTCGCAGATGGTGGCCGACCTGGTGGTGCACGCCTGGGACCTGGCGCGGGGCATCGGCGCGGACGACCGGCTGCCCGCCGAGCTGGTGGACTTCACGGTGCGCGAAGTGGGGCCGTACTCCGCCGAACTGGAGAAGAGCGGCCTGTTCGCCGCCCCGGTGGAGCCGCCTCCGGGAGCCGACGTGCAGACCAAGCTGCTGTCGCTGATGGGCCGCCGCGTCTGACGCGCCCGACGGCCGGTGCGGTGCTAGGACTTGGCGGCCCGGGCGAACTCCTCGGTGAAGGCGGTGCAGAACGCCTTGAGGTCGTCGGGCCTGCGGCTGGTGATCAGCGTGGCGGGCGTCGCGTCGCAGACCTTGACCTGCTCGTCGACCCAGGTGCCGCCCGCGTTGCGGATGTCCGTACGCAGACTCGGCCACGAGGTCAGCGTCCTGCCGCGCACCACGTCCGCCTCGACGAGCGTCCAGGGGCCGTGGCAGATGGAGGCGACCGGCTTGCCCGCGTCGAAGAAGGCGCGCACGAACTCCACCGCCTTCTCGTCCATGCGCAGGAAGTCCGGGTTGGCGACGCCGCCGGGGAGCACCAGGCCGCCGTACTCGTCCACCGACGCGTCGCCGACCACCTGGTCGACGGGGAAGGTGTCCGCCTTGTCGAGGTGGTTGAAGGCCTGGATGCTGCCGGGCTTCGTGGAGACCAGCCGGGGCGTGTCACCCGTGTCGGTCACCGCCTGCCAGGGCTCGGTGAGTTCGACCTGTTCGACGCCCTCCGGCGCCACGAGAAACGCGATCCGCATCATGCTCCTTTCCTGGAACTTCCCCATATCTCGAGTGCTGGTGCTGCGTGTCCCGGTGCCGCGCCGCCGGTGCGGCGTGTGCCGGTCCGGCGGGGTGCTGCCGCCGGCGCGCCCTCGCTCAGAACCCGGTCTCCGGGCCCGGGCTGGGCGCGGACCTGCTGATGTCCGCGAGCGTCGACCCCGGGTCCTGGAACTCCGCGAGGTCCCCGATGCTCACCACGCCGAGCGGAAAGCCGTCCTCGACGACCGGCAGCCGCCTGACGGCGTGCTGGCGCATCAGGGTGACGGCCGTCGACACCTCGTCGTCCGGCCCGACGCACACCGGCGCGGGCGTGCACACGGACTGGACGTTGACGGTGAGGGGGTCGAAGCCGTCCGCGACCGCGCGCAGGGCGATGTCCCGGTCGGTGAGCACACCGATCAGCTGGTTGTCCCGCGCCACCAGCACATCACCGATGTCCTGCGCGCGCATCAGCTGCGCCGCCTCCACGAGCGAGGCGTCGGGCCGCACCGCCGCGACACCCGCCGTCATCACTTCCCTCACGAACTGGGCCATGGCTGTCCGCCTCATCTCTTCGTCCGCGCTGTCGGCTACCGGCGCGGGTACCCGTCGCGCGGACGGCAAACACCCGCCGTACATCCGCTCCCTCCCGGTGTTTGAGCGTCGGCGAACGGGGGACCCGGTCCGCGGCCGAGCGGCCACTTGGGAAGAGGGACGGCCTCCGGGCGCGTTCCCGCACCGCTTCGAACGGCGGCGGCGCGGGACGCGCCCGGAGTTCTGCCCGCGCCGGGGGCGCACCGCCCCCGGCGCCGTGCGTCAGTCGTCCGCGCCGGGCCTCGGGCTCCCCGGCAGGAACTCCTGGACCTTCGCCTTCAGGCCCTGCTTCATCACCGAAGCCCCGTCGGCGTCCCCCTTCAGCAGCGCCGACGCCGTCGCCTCGATCTGGTCCCACGTGGCGTGCGGCGGGATCGGGGGCACCGCGGGGTCGGTGACGAAGTCCAGTACGACGGGACCGTCCGCGTCCAACGCGGTCCGCCAGGCGCCCTCCACCTCCTCCGGCTTCTCCACCCGGATCCCGGTGAGGCCGATGGACTCGGCGAACGCCGCGTACGACACGTCCGGAAGCGACTGCGACGGCAGGAACGACGGCGCGCCGCCCATCGACCGCAGCTCCCAGGTCACCTGGTTCAGGTCCTGGTTGTTGAAGACGGCCACCACCAGGCGCGGGTCGTCCCACAGGTGCCGGTACTTGGCGACGGAGATCAGCTCCGCCATGCCGTTCATCTGCATCGCCCCGTCACCGACGAGCGCGATCGCCGGGCGGTTCGGGTGCGCGAACTTCGCCCCGATGGCGTACGGCACACCGCACCCCATCGTGGCCAGCGTCCCCGACAGCGACGCCCGCATGTCCCCGCGCAGGCGCACGTGGCGGGCGAACCAGTTGGTCGCCGAACCCGAGTCGGCCGTCACCATCGCGTGGTCCGGCAGCAGCGGGGAGAGCGCCGCCGCCACGTACTCCGGGTTCACCGGATCGGCGGACAGGGCGGCCCGCCGTTCCATGATCTCCTTCCACCGCTCGACACCCGCGCAGATCTCGTCGAACCAGTCACGGGCCTCGTTGCGCCGCAGCAGCGGGATCAGCTCGCGCAGCGTCGCCCGGGCGTCGCCGACCAGGTTCACCTCGTACGGGTAGCGCATGCCGATCATGTGCGGATCGATGTCGATCTGCACGGCCCGCGCCTTGCCGAACTCGGGGAGGAACTGGGAGTACGGGAAGCTGGAGCCGATCGTCAGCAGCGTGTCGCAGTCGCGCATCATCTCGTACGACGGGCGGGTGCCGAGCAGCCCGACGGAGCCCGTGACGTACGGCAGCTCGTCGGACAGCACGTCCTTGCCCAGCAGCGCCTTCGCGACGCCCGCGCCCAGCAGCTCCGCGACCTCCGCCACCTCGGCCCGCGCGCCCGCCGCGCCCTGGCCGGCCAGGATCGCCACCTTGTCACCGGCGTTGAGCACGTCCGCCGCGCGCCGCAGCGCGTCCGGCGACGGCATCGCGGTCCAGCTGCTGCGGTCCAGGCTGGAGGGGACCATCTTGAAGGCGTGCGGCGGGGGCGTGTACTCCAGCTCCTGCACGTCGGCCGGCACGATGACCGCCGTGGGGCAGCGCCGGGCGTACGCCGTGCGGATCGCCCGGTCCAGGACGTTCGGCAGCTGCTCCGGCACCGTCACCGTCTCGACGAAGTCGGAGGCGACGTCCTTGAACAGCGTGTGCAGATCGACCTCCTGCTGGTACGAGCCGCCCATGGCGCTGCGCGCGGTCTGCCCGACGATCGCGACGACCGGCACATGGTCGAGCTTCGCGTCGTACAGGCCGTTCAGGAGGTGGATGGCGCCCGGACCCGAGGTCGCGACGCACACGCCGAGCCGGTTCCCGAACTTCGCGTACCCGACCGCTTCGAACGCGGACATCTCCTCGTGCCGGGACTGGATGAAGCGCGGCTGGTCGTCGGCGCGTCCCCAGGCCGCCAGCAGACCGTTGATGCCGTCACCCGGATAGCCGAAGACGCACTCCACGCCCCACTCACTCAGGCGCGACAGGATCCGGTCGGCAACGTCGGTGCTCATACGAAGGGCCTCCTACGGGCGGTGCGGGTGAAAAAGAGCGGCACCATGCCGGGTACCAGGCATCCCGGAACGGAAACCGGCCCGCCGCGAAACCCGACCCGTTTGCCCCTCCGAAGCGGGGGCACGTGCTCCATGTGCTTCGGACCGGAGGCACGTCCGTGGGAGCGGTGATCAGACGCTCCGGACGTGTCACGTCCGGAGTTCCCTGCGAAGCCTCCCCCGGTGACACCCGTCCGCCGTCTGCACCGTTCAGGGAGTTGCAACGAAGATGCGTACCACCACAGTCCGCAGGACGCACCCGCACCACGACGCCCCCGACACCACCGAGGCCTTCCGCCGTCTGTGCGCCATGCCGGAGGGCGAGGAGCGGGACGCGCTGCGCCAGGAGATCGTGAACGCCTGGCTGCCGATGGCCGACCGGCTCGCCGGCCGGTTCCGCAACCGCGGTGAGGCCATCGAGGACCTGCGCCAGGTGGCCGCGCTCGGCCTGGTCAAGGCCGTCGACCGGTACGACCCGGAGCACGGCTCCGCCTTCGAGAGCTACGCCGTGCCGACGATCACCGGCGAGATCAAGCGCCACTTCCGCGACCACATGTGGACCCTGCACGTACCGCGCCGCGTCCAGGACCTCCGCAACCGCGTCCGCGCCGCCAGCCAGGAGCTGTCCGCGACCGTCTCGGGCCCCGCCCCCACCGTCGCGGAGATCGCCGAGAAGGCCGGCATGACCGAGGAGGAGGCGCTCACCGGGCTGGAGGCGCTGGACTCCTTCACCGCGCTGTCCCTGGACGCCCAGCTCCCCGGCACGGGCGACGGGTACTCGCTCAGCGACGCCCTCGGCGGCCCCGACAGCGCGCTCGACGTCGTCGTCGACCGCGAGGCCGTCAAGCCGGCCCTCAACAGGCTTCCCGAGCGCGAGAAGAAGATCCTCTACATGCGCTTCTTCCGGGACATGACACAGAGCAGCATCGCCGAGGACCTCGGCCTCTCCCAGATGCACGTGTCGCGGCTGATCAGCCGCTGCTGTACCCGCCTGCGCGACGAGGCCCTGCGGGACGCCGCATAGCGAGCGCCACGTGGCGGGACATCAGGTCCACGACCTGGCCCTCCGCCATGGAGAACGCCCGCCGCGCGCCCGTACGGAACAGGGTGAGCACCCCTTGGACCGGCCCCGTGGATCCGACCCCGCCGTCGACGCCCGGAGCCGTCAGCGGCACGCACAGCAGCGACGTGACGCCGGCCCGTACGAGCACCGGGGCGCCCCCGGGGTCGTGCCCGAAGCCGTCCGTGTCCTCCGGCCGCACCTGGAGGGTCGCGGAACCGCCCCGCGCCGCCTCCGTCACCAGCGGGCACCCGGCCGGATCCTGCCCCGCCAGCATCTGCGCGAGGGCCTCGTCGGACGGCCCGCCCGGTCCCAGCACCAGCGAGCGCTTGAGCGGCTGACCGGTGACGGTATCGGCGACCACCCAGTCGGCGAAACGGCCGTGCAGGACCCGTGCGGCGCTCTCCAGGGCGGCCTCCCCGTCCCCGGGAACCACGGTCAGCAGCGCGGTCGTCATCGCGTCGACGAGGTCGAGGCGCTCGGCGGACCGGGTCGTCTCCCGCAGGTCCGGCAGCTCGGGGCGCCGCCGCCCGGCGGCGGCGCCCGCCGGCGGACGCGCGCCGCCGGACACCCCGCCCTGGAAGGCGACGAGTACGGCCGGATGTGCCTCGTCCGGCGGCCGCAGCGCGGTCAGGGTGGCCAGCAGCCGCTCGTCCGGCCGCTGCTGAAGATGGACGGACAGGCTCCGGTCGCCCTCCCCGCGCACCACCGCGGCGGTCTGGGACCGCAGCGCCGCCCGGTCCGCCGGGCTCAGCAGCGCCGCCAGCGGCCGCCCCGTCGCATACCCGGCGCGTACGCCGGTGAGATGAGTGGCGGCGAAGTTCATGCGCCGTACGACGGTGTCCCTGTCCACCAGGGCGACCGGCACCGGAAGCCGCTGGAACAGGGCCTTGAGGAGCTGTCGCTCCTGTCGCTCGCGCCGGTCCGGGGCAGCGGCGTCCGGCACCGCCGCCTTCAGCCGCTCGTACCGGGGCCACAAGGTGTCCGCCACGTGGCGGAGTTCGAAGAGAGCCGCATCCAGGACGGCGGCGTGCTCGTCCGGCGGCAGGGCGCGCGCGGCCCTCAACTCGCCGACCCGTCTGACGAAATCTGCCAGCTCCGCGCCGAAGTCGTCCGTCTGCGTCATACGAGAAAGCTAACGGGTCCGGCGGTTTTGCGGACCGGGTGGCGGGAAGCCGCACAGGGAAGGGAGAACCCCGCCATGGTGTCCGAACAGGCAGTCCACGGCCCCGAACCCGACTCCCCGGTGCGCACGCTCTCCGAACTGGCGCAGCAGTCGGCGCGCTGCGCCCCGGCCAGTTGCGGTGCCGTGGCGACGATAGCGGACACGGGCGCCGAGCGGCGGACGACGGCGACCCACCCGGATCTGGCCGCGCTCGCCTCGGTGCAGCTCGCCGTGGGCGACGGCCCGATACCGGCCGCGCTCGACAGCGGCGAGCCGGTGGGCGCGCAGGACCTGCTGAACGACGACCGGTGGCCGCGGTACCGGGCCCTGGCGCTCGACTCCGGCGTACGCGCCACCGTGACCATCCCGTTCCGCCGCGACGGCATCGAGGTCACCGTCAGCCTCTACGGTTTCCGCCCCGGCTCCCTGGAGCGCGCGGCGTACGGCCCGGTGGGCGTCCTGGGCGAGCAGGTGACCGCCGGGCTGGTCCGCGACCGGCGCTACCGCGCGGCCCTGGCGGAGGTGGACCAGCTGGAGACGGCGCTGCACTCGCGGGCCGTCATCGACCAGGCCAGCGGGATCGTGATGCACGTCCTGCGCTGCGACAGCGCGGAGGCGTTCCGGGTCCTGCGGGAGCTGTCCCAGCGGTCGAACCGCAAGCTGGCGGAGGTCGCGGAGTCGGTCGTCGAGGGCAGGGGACATGGCCTGGAAAGCACTCTGGCCCGGCTCGCGCGGCGACCCTAGGATCACCCCTCCTGTCCGCTGTGACGTGCGAGGAGTTCCGCGATGAGCGCTGAGACGACGCCAGGGCACCACCGAGCCGGAGCAGGCCGGGTGGGCCGCCGTGACCTGCTGAGGCTGCTGGCCGCGGCGCCCGTCGCGGCGCAGTGGGCGGCCGGCGCCCCGGCGGCCGCGTCCCCGTCCGGGGCCGCCGGGGCGCCGGGCATCGTCAAGCCGCTGCCGGCCGGAGTGTTCACGGTCCGCGGCACCAACGCCGAGACCGACGTGGCGGCCTTCGCCGGGACGGGCGTGCTCACCCCCGTCGACCGGTTCTTCGTCCGCAACCACACTTCCACCCCGAGGCTGGGGGAGGCGGACTGGCGGCTGACGGTGTGGGGCGGAGGGCTGCGCGGCGGACCGGTCGAGTTCACGTACGGACAGCTGCGCTCCCTGCCCTCCGTCACCCGCACCGCCGTCCTGGAATGCGCCGGCAACGGCCGTTCCTACTACGCCACCCAGCAGGGGCAGCCCGTCACCGGCACCCCCTGGGCCCTCGGCGCGATCGGGGCGGCCCGCTGGCGCGGGGTGCGGCTCGCCGACGTCCTGCGGCGGGCCGGGATCAGCGACCGCGCGGTCGACGTGATGCCGCGCGGCCTGGACGACGAGTTCGTCGCCGACGGCGTCGGCCTCGGCCGGCCGCGCAGGCCCATGCCGGTCGCCAAGGCGATGGACGACGTGATCCTGGCGTACGAGATGAACGGCGAGCCCCTGCCGTACGACCACGGCTTCCCCGTGCGCGTCGTCGCGCCGTCCTGGGTCGGCATCGCGTCCGTCAAGTGGCTCGGGGACATCGAGGTGAGCGACACGCCGCTGGAATCCCCGTGGAGCACGCGGTACTACCGGCTGTTCGGCGACGCGTATCCGCCGGAGGGGAGCGCCCCGCTCACCCGCCAGACGGTCAAGAGCATGTTCGAGCTGACGCCCGGCGCGGTCCTCGCGCCGGGCAGGACCCACCGCCTGACCGGCCGTTCCTGGTCGGCGGCCGCGGCCGTGCGCACGGTGGAGGTCAGCACGGACGGCGGCGCGCACTGGCGCCGCGCCGAACTGCGCGACACCCCGCGCCGGGACGGCTGGGTCCGCTGGTCGGTTCCCTGGCGCCCCCGCCGGGAGGGCCCGGCCGAACTGCTGGCCCGCGCGACGGACGCGCGGGGCAACACCCAGCCCGCGACCTCGGTGCACAACACCCAGGGGTACCTCTTCGACGCGGTCGTACGCCACCGGGTCACCGTGGCCTGACGACGACGGGCCGGCCGGCGTGCGACCGCTCCACTCCGAGGCCCGTACCCCTCGCGTACGCCCGTACGGCGGCGTTGTGGCCCCCCGGCCGGCGACCCGGCCGCGGGGGCCGTGGCATGCGCATGCACCGGCTCCGCCGGGGAACGCGAGGCTTGCCCGGCGGAGATCACGTCCGCCCGGTGACCGCCGTCCACCGGCTCTGGGCGGGGTCACCGACGGGGCTCCGCCCCGCAAGCGCCGTACGGGAACCACCCGTATAACCGTATACAGGGCCAGCCGATCGGCGTGGAGGTGACCGCATGCAGCGGACGGTCGAGGAAGGGCGCGGCCCCGTCCGGTACGGGCCGCTCGCCCCCGGTCCCGGCCTGCCCGTACTGCCGGAGCTGTCCGCCGTCCTCGCCGCGGCCGCGGGGCGCACCCACGCCGAGCCCCCCGGCGGCGGGCCGGCCCTGCGCGGGGCCGCCGCCGCGTACTGGTGGCGCCGCGGGCTCCAGACCGAGGCGCGGTCCGTGGCCGTCGCGTCCGGCGCGCAGCCGCTGCTGTTCGCGCTGATGGCCGCCGTCGGCGGCGACGTCCTGATGCCCCGCCCCTGCCCGGCCTGGTGGGTGCCGCAGGCCACGATGCTCGGCCGGCAGGCGTACCACGTGCCCGCGCCGGCCGAGTGCGGCGGTGTGACCGACCCGTTCGCGCTGCTGGAGACCGTACGACGGGTCCGCGACGAGGGCGGCGACCCGCGCCTGCTGCTGCTCAGCGTCCCCGACGACCCGACGGGCACCGTCGCCCCGCCCGAACTCGTGCACGAGGTCTGCGAGGCGGCCGTCTCCGAGGGCCTGCACGTCATCAGCGACGAGACCTGGCTCGACACGCTGCACCGGCCGCAGGAGACGGTGTTCGTCAGCCCGGCCGAGATGTTCCCCGGCCAGGTGACCGTGCTCGCCGACCTGGCGGGCGCGTACACCCCGGCGAGCTGGCCCGCCGCCGTCGCCCGCTGCCCCCTCACGGCGTACGGAACCGCGCTGCACGCCCGGACCCTGGACCTGCTGGCGGCGACCGGCGCCGTCGTCGCAGGGCCGGTCGCCGAGGCGGCGACGTACGCCCTCGGCGAGCCGGAGCCGGTCGCCGTCCGGCTCAGGACCGCCGCCGCGCTGCACGCGCGCGTGGCGGCCGCCGCGCACCGCACGGTCCTCGCCTCCGGCGCGCTCGCCCGGCCGCCCCAGGCCGGCCGCCACCTGTACGCCGACCTCGGCCCGCTGCGCGCCGGCCTCGCCGCCCGCCGGGTCACCGACTCCATGGAACTGGAGGACTACCTGAGCGAACGCCTCGGCGCCCCGGTCCCCGGCGGCCACCGGTTCGGTGACGAAATGGGCGGTCTGCGCGTACGGATCGCGACCGCTCCGCTGCTCGGAGCAACCCCGGAGCAGTGTCTGGAGTCCCTCACTTCGGCACAGCCCCTGGAACTGCCCCACGTGGCCCGCGCGTTGACCGCTTTCGCAACGGCCTTCGACGAACTGCGCTGACCCCAAGCCGGCCTACGCCACCGAACGGAGCCCCCTCGATGACGGAGACGCGAGAGCACACCGAGCAGCCGACCGGGCGGTCCGCCGCCCGCTCCCTCGCCGGCCCCGCCACGCTCGCCCCGCCGCGCCCCCTGGGCGAGATCCGCACCTGGCCCCGGTCCTTCGCCGACCGCCTCACCACCCCGCTCCCGGGGGTGTCGGCGTTCGCGAGACTCGCCCGCGAGGGAGCGCTGCGCCCGGGCCCCGAGGGCTTGCGCGACATCGCCCTCGTGCCGTACGAGCCCGCCCCGCTGCCGGCCGCGGACGTCTCCACCCTCGCCGTCACCTGGGCCGGGCACGCCAGTTGGGTCGTACGCATAGGCGGGCTCACGGTCCTCACCGACCCCGTCTGGTCGCGGAAGATCCTCGGCACGCCCACCCGCGTCACACCCGTCGGCGTCCGCTGGGAGGACCTGCCGCAGATCGATGCCGTGGTCATCAGCCACAACCACTACGACCACCTGGACGTCCCCACCCTCAAGCGGCTTCCGCACGACACGCCGCTCTTCGTCCCGGCCGGTCTGGCCCGCTGGTGCCGCCGCCGCGGGTTCACCCGGGTCACCGAGCTCGACTGGTGGGAGGGCGCCGAACTGGGCGGCGTGCGTTTCGACTTCGTGCCCGCCCACCACTGGAGCAAGCGCTCCCTCACCGACACCTGCCGCACCCTGTGGGGCGGTTGGGTGCTCAGCGAGGAACGCGGCGAGGGCCGGCGGGTGTACTTCGCGGGCGACACCGGCTACGGCCACTGGTTCAAGGAGATCGGCGTCCGTCACCCCGGCATCGACCTGGCGCTGCTGCCCATCGGCGCGTACGACCCGCGCTGGTGGCTCAGCGACGTGCACGCGGATCCGGAAGAGGCCGTCCAGGCGTGCGAGGACCTCGGCGCCGCCCGCATGGCGCCCATGCACTGGGGGACGTTCGTCCTCTCCGCCGAGCCGGTCCTGGAGCCGCTGACCCGGGTGCGCGCCGCCTGGGAGCGCGCGGGCCGCCCCCGCGACGGACTGTGGGACCTGCCGATCGGCGGCTCCCGCGTACTGGACATCTGACGGTTCGTCAGGAACCGGCGCCGCGCAGCCTGCGCCACACCGCCGGCGCCGCCCCGATCACCAGCGTCAGCGCCACCGCGGCGACCACGCCCTGCCACGGCTCGGGAAAGAGCGAGCCGCCGAGGATGCCGATGAGCTGGTACGCCGCGGCCCAGGCGAGGCACGCCGGTACGTCGCCACGGGCGAACCGTCGCATCGGCATCCGTGACAGCAGGCACGCCAGCATCACCGGGATCCGCCCGGCGGGAACCAGCCGGGAGAGCACCAGGACCTGCGACCGGTGCTCGTGCAGCTTGCTCCGGGCCTGTTCCAGGCGCTCCGGCGAGGCCCGGCCGCGCAGCGCCTCCAGCCGGCGCGAGCCGTTCTTCGAACGGACGCCGCGCAGGCCGAGCCAGTACAGCGCTATGTCGCCCAGGAACGCGGCCGACGCCGCCAGCGCGAAGACGATCAGCAGCGCGAAGGGGTCGCTGTGGTGGAACGCGACCACGGCGGCAGTGCTCACCAGCGCCCCCGTGGGCACCACCGGCACCAAAGACCCCAGCGTCACCAGCAGGAAGAGCGCCGGATAGCCGACCGCCTGCTGCGTCGACTCCTGCGGCAGCTCCGCCACCCGGACCACCGCGTCGTGGACGGTCTCCACCACGCCGGCCGGGTTCACCCGCGGCCCTCCGGCCGGACCGTCTCGCCGTGCCCGAGCCGGTGCACGGCGACGTGCGGCGCGAGCCGCGCCGCCTGCCGGACGAACTCGTCGCCCGGGGAGTGGAACTCGTGCGGCCTGACCGCGTCGAGCCCGATCGGCCAGTACGTCCCGTAGTGCACGGGCACGGCCGCGCGCGGCGCGATCCGGGCCAGCGCCTGGGCCGCCCGCCGCGCGTCCAGATGCCCGTGCCCGAGGAAGGGCCCCCAGCCGCCGACCGGCAGCAGCGCCACGTCCACGGGGCCCACCGCGCCGGCCATGTCGTCGAACAGGCCGGTGTCCCCGGCGAAGTACGTGCGCGCCTCGCCCGTGACGACGTAGCCGAGCGCGGGGGAGCGGTGCGGCCCGAACGGCAGCCGCCGCCCGTCGTGCAGCGCCGGAACCGCCCGTACGAGCAGGTCCTTCACCCGTACCTCGTCGCCCGGCTCCACCTCCGTCACGGGGCAGCCGCGGCCGGACAGCCGGCGCAGGCCGGGCACTGCCAGGGCCGCGCCGCGCGGCACGATCAGCCGCGTGCCCGGCGCGAGGCGGTCCAGCGACGGCAGATGCAGATGGTCGCTGTGCAGGTGCGACACGAGCACGGCGTCGGCCTCGGCGGCCTCGGGCGGCGGCACCGCCCCGCGCCTGCGCCGCAGATGGGCGAGGCGCCGCGCGAACAGCGGGTCCGTCAGCACCCGGGCCCCGGCGTCCGCGACGGTGCAGGTGGCATGCCCCCACCAGGTGATCTCAACCGTCACGTACGGCCTCCTCGCCGGTTGTCGCCGGGACGTCTCCCAGTATGGCCACTGGTCTCCCCCCGGAGTGCGCCGCGCACTCCTCCTGCCCGTCGCGGGAGCGGAGTAGGGTCTGCGGCTACAGCCAGCGTCGCGGGGGGAGTCGGGTCATGGGCGTCACGGACGGGGTACGGGTGGCGGCCATCGCGAGCCTGACGCCCCTGGAGGAATTGGACGACGACCCGTTCCTGGTCGACACGCGCGCCCAGCAGGCCATGTGCGGGCGCTGGGCCGCCGACAAGGGGTACGTCGTCACCCGGCAGGTGCTCTGCTACGGCATGCGCCCGGACCACCGAGCGCTGTGGGCGGACCTGGAGGCGGGCACGGCCGACCTCTTCGTCGCGCCCAACGAGCGCGTCCTGGCGCGGGCGCTGACCTCGGTGCGCGCGTTCCGGGCGGAGTGCGAGCGCCGGGGCGTCCGCCTGGAGACGGCCGATCTCGACGAGCCCGTCTACAGCGCCGCGGCCAAGGCCGACGTGCATCGGAGACTGTCGATGCCGACGGCCGGTTATGACGGCTGCTGACCGGTCCTGAATCTTCCGGCGCTCTCCCGACCGCCGGGCCGCCGGTCACCGGCGCACGGGCGCGGGCACCGCTCGGCGCTGTGCCACGCTGGAAGCACAGCGGGCTCCCAGGTGCGGCCCGGGACGGTGAGGTGGGGACGGCGTGGTCCGACGGCGATGGCGCAGCGCGGGCAGCGCCGTGCTGCGCGTGGTGACGGTGTGGGCCGTGTCGACGCTCACGATGCTGGTGCTCGCCGGCGCCCTGCCGGACTTCCAGCTCAAGGCCGACGACGGTGACAGCATCACCCGCATCGCGCTCAGCGCCGTGTGGGGCGCCGGCGCGTTCGGCCTGCTCGGCGCCCTGGTGTGGCCCCTGGCCGTACGGGCCCTCCTGCTCGTGCCCGCACTCGTGCTCGGTCTGCTCGCCTTCTTCCTCAACGGCTCGCTGCTGCTCGTGGCGCTCAGCCTCATCCCCGACGGGCGCGGCGAGGCGGACCCGGAGACCGCCGTGGTCGTCGCCGCCGTCATGTCCGCCGTGGCCTCCGCGACCTCCGGCGCGCTCGCGGTACGCGACGACGAGGCGTACCGGCGCCGGCTCTCGCGGCTGGCCCACCGACGCGGCCGCCGGGGCGGCGACGACGGGCGCAACGGGCTGCCCGGCACCCTCTTCCTCCAGCTCGACGGCGTGGGCCACGACGTGCTGGCGCGGGCGGTCGACGAGGGACTGATGCCGACCGTCGGGGGCTGGCTCGGCGGCGCGGAACCCACCCACCGGCTGACGCCCTGGCGCACCGACTGGTCGAGCCAGACCGGCGCCAGCCAGCTCGGCATACTGCACGGCTCCAACCACGACGTTCCGGCCTTCCGCTGGTACGAGAAGGAGAGCGGCGAGGTCGTCGTCTCCAGCCGTCCGGCCAGCGCGGCCCTCATGCAGCGCCGCGCGGTCGCGCGCACCGCCGACGGGGGACTGCTCACCTTCGACGGCGCGAGCCGTGGCAACCTCTTCAGCGGCGGGGCCGACCAGCTCGCCCTCGTCCTGTCGATCGCCGCCCGGCGCGGCAGGTCCAACCGGTCCCGGGCCGGCTACTTCGCGTACTTCTCCGACCCGGCCAACGCCGTGCGCACCGCCATGTCCTTCGTCGCCGAAGTGGTCCGGGAGGTCGGCCAGTCCGTCCGGTCGCGGCTGCGCGGCGACGGCCCCCGGGTGAAGCGCGGCGGCCTGTACCCCTTCATCCGGGCCTTCGCGACCGTCGTCCAGCGGGACATCGTGGTCGCCGCCGTCCTCGGCGACATGCTCGCCGGCCGTACCGCCGTCTACGCCGACCTGGTCGCGTACGACGAGGTGGCGCACCACTCGGGACCGCACAGCACGGACGCGCTGAAGGTCCTGGAGCGGCTCGACCGGTCGCTGGGGCTGATCGCGAAGGTGGCGGAGCACGCCCCGCGCGCGTACCGGATCGTGCTGCTCTCCGACCACGGGCAGAGCCCGGGCGAGACCTTCCAGTCCGCGTACGGACTCACCCTCGCCAACCTCGTCAGGGCGGGCTGCGGGCTGCCCGTGCCGCGCCGCGCCGCGCGCACCACCAGCGCCTCGGAGGCGCGCGACGCCGTACGGACCGCGCTGCACCGCCCGGTGCCCGACGACGAGGAGGAGCCGGAGCACCCGGAACCCGGCACCGATCCGGTGGTGCTGGCCTCGGGGAACCTGGGGCTGATCTCCTTCCCCGACGCGGCGGGCCGGGCGACGCGCGAGCGGATCGACCGCCGCCACCCGGCGCTGCTGACGACGCTCGCGAACCACCCCGGCATCGGCTTCCTCCTCGTGCACAGCGAGGAGCACGGCGCGCTGGTGCTCGGGGCCGGCGGCGCGGAGCTGCGGCTGGACGACGGCGCCGCGCGCGACGGCGCGGGGGAGACCGGGCCGCTGGCGGCCTTCGGGGCGGGGGCCGCGGACGCCGTGCGCAGGACGTCCGGCTTCCCGCACGTCGCCGACATCATGGTCAACTCCTGGCACGACCCCGCGACCGGCCGCGTGCACGCCTTCGAGGAGCAGATCGGCTCGCACGGCGGCCTCGGCGGCGAACAGGCACGGCCCTTCCTGATGTCGCCGTACACCCTCTCGGCCCCCGTCGCCGACGGCGGCGAGCTGGTGGGCGCGGAGCAGGTGCACCGGGTGCTGCGGCGCTGGCTGAGGGAGTGCCAGGGTCCGCAGGTGCCGTTGCCCGCGGCGAAAGATTCGCAGCCGGACGCACAAACGGAAGGACATATTCCGGCCATCGATCGCGCCGTACAGGAATAATCCCCCTGATTTGGTGCGCCGTTCCCCGTATCCGAACATGGTCAGGTTTTGGTACGGAGAGAGGCACACCACGCCATGACCACCCTGACCACCCCATCCACCGGACCCGCCGCGGCGAGCGACGACGGCACACCGGGCGGAGCCGGTACGGCGAGCCGGCACGCCCGGCGCTTCGGCCTCCCCGTCGCGACGGCGCTGGTCATGGGCAACATCATCGGCGGCGGCATCTTCCTGCTGCCCGCCTCGGTCGCCCCCTTCGGCACCATCAGCCTCGTCGCGTTCGGCATCCTGACCCTCGGCGCCATCGCGCTGGCCCTGGTCTTCGGACGCCTCGCGCAGCGGCTGCCGCGCACCGGCGGACCGTACGTCTACGCCCGCGAGGCGTTCGGCGACTTCGCCGGCTTCCTCGCCGCCTGGAGCTACTGGATCACCGCCTGGGTGTCCAACGCGGCCCTGGCCGTCGCCGCCGTCGGCTACCTCGACGTGCTCATACCCGTCCACGGCTCCGTCGCGGCCACCCTCACGGCCGCGCTGGTGATCCAGTGGCTCCCCGCCCTCGCCAACCTGGCCGGCACGCGCTACGTGGGCGCCGTCCAGATCGTGTCGACGCTGCTGAAGTTCGCGCCGCTGCTGCTGGTCGCCGTCGGCGGCCTGTTCTTCTTCGACGCGTCGAACCTCGGCCCGTTCCGGGCGGACGACCGGAGCGCGCTCGGCGCGGTATCCGCCTCCGCGGCCATCCTGCTCTTCAGCTACCTGGGCGTGGAGTCCGCCGCCGTCAGCGCCGGAGAGGTCCGCGACCCCCGCCGCAACGTCGGCCGCGCCACGATCCTCGGCACCCTCGGCGCCGCGTTCATCTACCTGCTCGGCACGCTCGCCGTCTTCGGCACCGTCGCCCACGACGACCTGGTCGGCTCGACCGCGCCCTTCTCCGACGCCGTGAACGCGATGTTCGGCGGCTCGTGGGGCGGCGTCGCCGTCGCCTGCGCGGCGCTGGTCTCCATGACCGGCGCGCTGAACGGCTGGACCCTGCTGAGCGCCCAGACGCCGTACGCGGCGGCGAAGGACGGCCTCTTCCCCGCCGTGTTCGCCCGCAAGCGGCGCGGCGTCCCCACGGTGGGCGTCCTCGTCACGGCCGTGCTCGCCTCGCTCCTGACGGTCTACAACTACACGGCGGGCTCCGAGGGCGTCTTCGAGATCCTGGTCCTGATCACGACGTTCACCGCGACGGTCCCCTACCTGCTGGCCACCGCGGCCCAGCTCTACTTCCTGGCCTCCGGCCGGTCCGACCGCGTCAGCCGCCCCCGGCTGATCCGCGACGCCGTCCTCGCGGTCCTGGCCTCCGGCTTCTCGATGTGGCTGGTGGCGGGCTCGGGTTACGCGGCGGTGTACCAGGGCGTGCTGTTCCTGTTCGCGGGCGTGCTGGTGTACGCCTGGATCGCCGCCCGCAAGGCCAGGGCCGGCGCGGCGGCCTGACGGAGGCCGCGCGGGCGGGGTCCCGGCGCGTGATCGACTGGGGGACGGGCGCGCGCGACCCGGGAGCGGGTGCGCCCCCCCGTACCGGACCAGGAGGCAGCAGACATGTCAGCCACCGCCGAGCGCCCCGAGCGGGCCTTTCCCACGCCGAACGGCCTGACCGGGGTGGGCGTGGTCGTCACCGGCCCCGGCGCCCGCGTCCTCCTCGGACTCGGCCACGACGGCCGCTGGGAGCTTCCCGGCGGCAAGGTGGACCCCGGCGAGAGCTTCGAGGAGGCCGCGGTGCGCGAGCTGGCGGAGGAGACCTCGCTGAGCGCCGGGGCCGCCGAGGTGCGGATCGTCGCCGTACTGGTGGACGCGGCGCCCGGCGTCACCCGCGTCACCGCCGCGGCGGTGCTCGACGGCGCCACCGGCACCCCCCGGGTCACCGAGCCGCACAAGATCGTCCGCTGGGAGTGGTTCGCGCCGCAGGACGTACCCGGGGCCCTCTTCGTGCCGTCGGCGGCCGTGCTGCGCGCCTGGCGCCCGGACCTCGACCTCCCGGACGCCCCGGCGCACCGCTACCCGCTCGCCCGCTGACCGTCCGCCGCCGGGGCCGCCCGGGTCACGTCCGCCGTCCGCCCGAGGGCGGGTCAGCCCGCGCCGGCCTCGGAGCCCGGGGCCTCGGCGGCGGACGGGTCCAGGATGCGGTCGAGGAAGTGCCGGGTGCGCGGGTGCCGCGGATCGCCCACGACCTGCGCCGCCGGCCCCTCCTCGACGATCACGCCGCCGTCCATGAACACGACGCGGTCGGCGACCTCGCGGGCGAAGCTCATCTCATGGGTGACGACCATCATCGTCATGCCCTCCGAGGCCAGCACCCGCATGACCGAGAGCACGTCCCCCACGAGCTCCGGGTCCAGCGCGGACGTCGGCTCGTCGAAGAGCATCACCTCGGGCCCCATGGACAGCGCCCGCGCGATGGCCACCCGCTGCTGCTGCCCGCCGGACAACTGCGCCGGGTAGGAGTCGGCCTTGTCGGCGAGCCCGACGCGCTCCAGGTTCTCCATGGCCGTCCTGGCCGCCTCGGCCTTGCCCCGGCGCAGCACGCGCCGCTGGGGAAGCACCAGGTTCTCGGTCACCGTGACGTGCGGGAAGAGGTTGAACTGCTGGAAGACCATGCCGATGCGGCGGCGCACCGCGTCGATGTCGACCTCGATGTCGGTGACTTCCGTACCGCCGACGAAGACCTGGCCCTTGCTGGGTTCCTCCAGCAGGTTCACGCAGCGCAGCAGCGTCGACTTGCCGGACCCCGAGGGCCCGATGACGCACACGACGTCGCCCCTGGCGACCTCCAGGTCGATGCCGCGCAGGACGTGGTTGTCCCCGAACGACTTGTGCAGACCGCGGATCTCGATCTCGGGCTGTGGCATCTGCTCGTCCTCACTTGGCCTTGTCGGCACGGGCCTCCAGACGGCGCACCACGAAACTCAGCGGCACCGTCACGATCAGGTAGCAGAGCCCCGCGACCAGGATCGGGGTGGAGTTGGCGGTCTGGCTGGCCAGGTCCCGGCCGAACTTGGTCAGTTCCCGCTCTTCGAGCGTCACACCCAGGAACAGCACCAGCGACGAGTCCTTGAACAGCAGGACGAGTTCGTTGGTGAGCGGCGGGATGACGATCCGGAACGCCTGCGGGATGATCACCGACACCATCGCCCGGGCGTGCGAGAAGCCCAGCGAACGCGCCGCCTCCATCTGTCCCTTGGGCACCGCCTGGATGCCGGCCCTGATGGTCTCGGCCATGTACGCGGCGGCGACCAGCCCCAGACCCAGGGCGACCTTCCCGTACGTACCGCCCGGGATCTCCGTGCCCGGGAACGCCAGCGGCACCGCCACGCCCACGAAGATGAAGATCAGCAGGGCGGGCAGGCCGCGGAAGAACTCGATGTAGACGCTCGCCACCCACCGGTAGGGGGCGACGGACGACAGCCGCATCAGCGCGATGACCAGGCCCAGTACGAGACCGAACGCGAAGCCGGAGAGCGTGTAGACCACCGTGTTGCGCAGGGCGGTGGTGATGATCTCCGGGAAGAGCTCGGTCGCGAGGTCCTTCTGCGCGAACTGGTTCTGCAGCCGGTCCCAGTCGGCCAGCAGGCCGACCAGGACCAGGGCCGCCACGAAGAGCGCGTACTGGACGCCCTGCGAGATGCGGCGCCGCTGCCGCCTGGAGAGGCGAGAGGTCACGACTGGCCCTTGGGCATCGGGCCGATCCACTTCTCGTAGAGCTTCTTGTACGTGCCGTCGGCCTTGGCGTCGGTGATGGCCTTGTCGATGGCCGCCTTCAGCTTGGTGTTGCCCTTCTTCACCGAGAACCCGTACTCCTCACCGGTCTCGATGTTCTCGCCGAGCGCGAACGCGTCGGCGTTCGCCTTGTCCTTCAGCCAGCCCTGCACGACGGGGTAGTCGATGACGACGGCGTCGACCTGACCGGTGCGCAGCCCGTTCAGCACGGCGTCGGAGCTCTCGAACGCCACCGGGTCGAACCCCTTGCCGGTGGCGTAGCTCTCGCCGGTCGTCTCCGCCTGCGCGCCGAGCTTCTTCTTCCCGGACTTGACGTCGTCCAGCGTCTTCACGCCGCTCTTCTTCGTCGCCAGCAGCGCCTGGGTGGCGTCGAAGTACGGCACGGAGAAGTCGACGTTCTTCTTGCGCTCGTCGGTGATGGTCATGCCGGCGGCGGCGAGGTCGCACTCGCCGGAGTTCAAGGACGCGCCGGTCTTGAAGTTCTCGAACGGCGTGTCGAGGATCTTCTGTTCGACCTTGAGGTTCTTGGCCACGAGGTCGACGAGCGCCACGTCGAAGCCGACGACCTCGCCGCCCTGCTCGGACTGGAACGGCGGATAGGGCAGGTGCGTGCAGGTGGTGAGCTTGCCCTTCTCGACCACCGGTACGCCGCCGGCTGCCTCGGCGGGCCCTTCGTCGTCGGAGGAACACCCGACGGCGAGGAACAGTCCGGCCGCGGTGGCGCCGGCGTTGGCGAGGGTACGGATGCGGTGGGCGCGGTGGCCCTTGGCCGTCCTGGACACGGTTGACCTCCATGGGGCGGGGGCGACGGCGGCGGGGGGTGAGCGAACCGTCAGCGGTGATCGTAAGCCAGCGACCCGCCCTTCGCGGAGCTCTTGCCGGTGGCCGATCACGCCGGTCCGCCGCTGCGGCTGCCTTCAGCGGCGGCTCCCGCTCCCGCGCGTTGCCGGCCGGCGACGCCGCCCTCCGGCACTCCGCGCGCGCCCGCTCACCCCGGACCAGCCGCTCCAGAGGATGCCCCTGGACCCGGGGCGGCAAGTGGTGTCCCCGCAGGGCCGGTTCGTCCGCGCGCGACAGCGTGACAGGCGGCTATTGGCCGCCTGTACGGGGTACGGGCCGCGTCGTCGCGCAGCGCGGGGCGCACCGGCTCGGCCCCGGGGCGTCGCCGAGCAGCCCCCGTCGCACACGAGGTGGACGACTTCGAGGACGGCGGTGGCCGCCGCGGCTGTTCCCGGCCGGTCTACGCCCCCGGCACCCAGTAGTTGTGCACCTGGGAGGTCTTCGGCATTCCGCTCTGCGGAACCCCGACGTCCGAGGCGACCGGCATGATGACCTCCTGGAAGCGCCGCATGGCCTCCTCGGACTCCCACAGGTCGAAGATCTGGAGACCGGATCCGGTCGGGACGGCCACGTGGGACAGGCACCCCTCGAAGGGGTTGCCGGGGAGCGACTGGAGCTTGGCGTTCAGCCTGTCGTACTGCTCGGTCGTCACGCCGTCCATCTCGGCCTGCACGAAAATCGCCATCGGGTGTCTCCTCCGTACGAACGGTCCGGTCCGGCCCCTGCCCGCCGCCACACCGACGACCCGCACCCGCCCCCAGCACACCACGCGGGCCTCCCGGCCGCACTCCGCCCGGTGCCATCCGGGGCACCGCGTGGCGCCGGCGCCGGATGCCTGCCGGCTCCCTACTGGATGACGAGCCGGTGGGGGTGGAACGGGTCGGCGGGACAGGTGAAGACGTAGAGCGACCCCCAGCGGCCCACGGACGGGTCGTCCGGGTGTCGTGCGCGTCATGCGGGTCCTCGTGCCGGGTGCTCGGGTCGGGTGGTGCACAGGTGATGAGTCGGGAGTCGTGGGGCGTCGGTGATCACACCGCACGGGCCGATTCTCCCCGGCCCGGCCCGGCCCCTGTCCGGCAGGACCTCCGGGCCTCCGGTCACGCCCGCCGCGCACTGCCCCGGAGGCAGCCGCGCATTACCCCGGAGGTAATCGACGCTCTGCCGCCGACGCGGCATCGTTGCGGTCACCGGGGCCCGGGCGGCGCACTCCGTCCGGCCCCCGGCCCACCCCGACATCCCGTACGACCTCGACGGAGGCTGATCCGCCATGTCCGCACCCCTGCTCGCCAACCTGTCCCGGACCACCGACCCGCAGACGATGCTGCGCCGCTTCCTGGCGCTCGACGCCGTGGTCACCACGGGCAACGGGCTCGTGTACGTGGCCGCCTCCGGCCCCGTCGGGCGGCTGCTCGGTGTCGGGTCCGGGCTGCTGCTCGGACTCGGCGTGCTGCTCGTGGTGTTCGGCGCCGGGGTCGGGTACCTGGCGTCCCGGCGGGAGCCCGCCACCCTTCCCGTCAGGGCCGTCGTCGAAGTGAACCTGGCCTGGGCCGTGGCCGGCCTTGTCGCGCTCGTGCTCTGGTTCTCGCCGACGACGGCCGGGGCGTTCTGGATCCCGGCGCAGGCCGCGATCGTCGCCTGCTTCGCCGGACTCCAGCACCTGGCCCTGCGTGCGCGGGGCTGAGCGGCCCTCTCAGGGGGTGAGCGACTGGAGGTACTCGACGGTCGCCGGGTCGGCCGGGAGGAACGTCTCGATGGCCAGCTCGGCGACCGTCACGTCCATGGGCGTGTTGAAGGTCGAGATCGACGACACGAACGACAGCACCCGGCCGTCGTGCTCGATCCGCATCGG
The DNA here is from genome assembly GCF_053610585.1 of Streptomyces sp. NPDC054887. Classification (NCBI taxonomy): domain Bacteria; kingdom Bacillati; phylum Actinomycetota; class Actinomycetes; order Kitasatosporales; family Streptomycetaceae; genus Streptomyces; species Streptomyces sp. NPDC054887. Next base: position 24,377 of record NZ_JBSGYQ010000064.1, read on the forward strand.
CAGCGCGAAGTAGGGGTACGGCGGGTCGTCCGGGCGCGGCGCGTCCCCCGCCTCCGTGTCCGGCACGGGGTACGCCGACACCTCCTCGTACACCGCGCGCAGGGCCGGTGACCGGTCGAGGGCGATCTGACGCTCCATCTGCGCCCGCAGGTGCCCGCGCCACTCCGGCAGGTTGCGGATGCGCGGAGCGAGGCCCTCCGGATGGAGGGTGATCCGCATCGCGTTCAGCGGTGGCGCGAGGAGGTGCTCGGGAAGGCCGTCGAGCAGCATCGTGATCCCCCGGTTCGCGGCGACCACGGTGTACGAACCGTCGACGACGAGGGCGGGGTAGGGCTCGTATCCCGCCAGCAGCCGTTCGATGCCCTCGCGCAGGGCGCCGAGCGCCGGATCGTCCAGCGGGGTCTCGGCGTACCGCGGGGCGTACCCGGCCGCCAGCAGCAGGGCGTTGCGCTCCCGCACGGGTACGTCGAGGTGCTCGGCCAGGCGCAGCACCATCTCCTCGCTGGGACGCGACCTGCCGGTCTCGATGAAACTGATGTGCCGGGCGGACGATCCGGCACGCAGGGCCAGCTCCAGCTGGCTCAGCCGGCGCCGCTCCCGCCAGCCGCGCAGCAGCGCGCCCGCACCCTTGTCGACTGCGACAGTTGTCATGGGCCAAGACGGTAACCGAACGCCCGGCGGCCCGAGTTGGCCGTCCGGTCGCCGGGCGGTCCGGGCGTCACTCCGGCGCGGCGGGAGCGCGCCCGGCCCGCACCGCCCGCGCCGAGGACGATTCACGGCGGCGTCCGGGCGCCGTTTCCCGCCGGAAGGTGCGAGGCTGATCAGCGACACCGCTACCGGAGGGAGCTTCGCCATGGCCACTGAGCCGTTGTCGCAGAAGGAGATCGAGGACCGTCTGGGCGAACTCCCCGGCTGGTCGCTGGACGGCAGCCGGATCGCGCGTACGTACCGGCTCGGCACCCACTTCGCGGCCGCCGCGCTGGTCGCCCACGTGGCCGCCGTGCAGGACGAGCTGGACCACCATTCCGACCTGACGCTCGGCTACAACACCGTCTCCCTGACGGTGAACACGCACAGCGCGGGCGGCGCGGTCACCGACCTCGACTTCGAGCTCGCGCGCCGGGTGGAGGACATCGCCCCGGGCCACGGCGCGAGCTGAGCGCGGGCCGGACCGCGCCCCGGGAAGCGGGCGTGCCGGCCCGGGCACGCCCGCCCCGCCCTACACCGCCGGGCCGGCCGGCGCGGCCTCCCCGTCCCACGCGCCGGACGCCGCCGCCTCGTGCGCGAAGTCGGTGAAGTCCTTCGGCGCCCGGCCCAGCACGCGCCGCACCCCGTCCGTCACCGACGCGTTGTGGCCGTCCATCAGCGTCGTGAACAGGTCCGAGACCCATGCGGCCTCCGGCGCGGACATGCCGTACCCCTGGAGGTACGCGGCGTACCGCGGCCCGGACATGGGTACGTACCGCACCTCGCGGCCCGTCGCCTTCGACAACTCGGCCGCCACCTCGTCGAAGGTCAGCAGCCGGGGCCCCGTCAGCTCGTGCACGGCTCCGTCGTGCCCGTCCCCCGTCAGCACCGTGACGATCACGTCGGCCAGGTCGTCGGCGTGCACCCACGGCTCCGCCGTCCCGCCCGCCGGAAAGGCCAGCTCACCGGCGGCGACGCCCTCGGCCATCGGACCCTCGCTGAAGTTCTGCGCGAAGAAGGCCGCGCGTACGACGGTCAGCGCGGGGCCCGACGCGCGCAGTGCCTCCTCGGCGGCCACCGCCTGCGGTTCGCCGCGCCCCGACAGCAGCACCAGCCGCCGCACCCCCGTCTCGCGCGCCACGCGCCCGAACGCCCGCAGCGCCTGCGCCGCGCCCGGAGCGGCGAGGTCCGGGTAGTACGCCACGTACGCCCGGTCCGCGCCCCGGAGCGCCGGGCCCCACGTCGACTCGTCCTCCCAGTCGAACCGCACGTCACCCGTGCGCGACCCCGTCCTCACCGTCAGGCCGAGGGCCGTGAGCCGCTCGACGACCCGGCGGCCGGTCTTCCCCGTGCCGCTCGTCACCAACACCGTTTCCCGCTGCGTGTTCTCCCTCATGCCTCAAGACTTCCGGCACGGGTCCGGGCGGGCCATGCTCCAGAGACTCAACTCCATACGCCCGCGTCCACGGTGTCAGCGGGCCCTCCTACGCTGGGCGCATGGACGTACTCGCGGGTCTCCTCGACGGACCGCGCGCCCGGGGCGCCTTCCTCCTGCGGGCCGTGCTCGACCCGCCCTGGGCGGTGCGCGTCGAGGACCGGGCGCCCCTGTCCCTGATGTGCGTCACCCGTGGCACGGCATGGGTGATGCCCGAGAGCGGCGAGCCCGTGCTGCTGCGCCCCGGCGACGTCGCCATAGCGCGCGGGCCCGACCCGTACACCTGCGCGGACGACCCGGCGAGCCCGCCGCGCGCCCTGATCGGGCCCGGCGGCGTGTGCCGCACGCTGGGCGGGGAGCCGCTGGCCGAGACGATGCATCTCGGCGTACGGACATGGGGGGACAGCCCCGACGGCGAGTCGGCGATGCTCATCGGCACGTACCGGATGGCGGGGGAGGTCAGCGGCCGGTTCCTCGACGCGCTGCCGCCGCTCCTGCATCTGCCCGCCGAGCTGTGGGACTGCCCGCTCATGCCGGCCCTGGAAAACGAGATCAGCCGGGACGAACCCGGACAGAGCGTGATGCTGGACCGGCTGCTCGACCTGCTGCTGATCGCGACACTGCGGTCGTGGTTCGCCCGCCCCGGCGCGGCCGCCCCCGCCTGGTACCGGGCGATGGGAGACCCGGTGGTCGGCAAGGCGCTGCGGCTGATGCAGGACGACCCCGCCCACCCCTGGACCGTCGCCGGGCTCGCCGCGAAGGCCGGGGTGTCACGGGCGGCCCTGGCCCGGCGCTTCACCGAGCTGGTCGGCGAGCCGCCCATGGCGTACCTCACCGAGTGGCGGCTCGCGCTCGCCGCCGACCTGCTGCGGGAGACGCCGGGGGCGACCGTGGAGGCGGTGGCGCGCCAGGTCGGCTACAGCGGCGCGTTCGCGCTGAGCGCGGCCTTCAAGCGCGTGCGCGGGGTGAGCCCGCAGGAGTACCGCAAGGGCGGCACTTCTTTGCTGAACCGGCAACAAGGTTCGCCGGACGGGCGGTCCGGCGGGACAGTGGAGGCATGACGAACAGCGAGAGCCACAGCCACCGCACCCGGGATCACGGCCACCACCACGGCCACGACTCCACCGACTTCGACTGGGACGCGCTCGCCACGCACCTGGAACACGAGGCGGAGGTGAACCGTCCCGTGTACGAGGAGGCCGCCGCCTGGATCGCCGGCCGCTTCCGGGGAGCGGGGGGCGTCCGCCGCGTCCTCGACATCGGCAGCGGTCCCGGAGTCATCACCTGCATGCTGGCCGCCGCCTTCCCGGACGCGGAGGTCGTGGCCGTCGACAGCACACCGGCCCTGCTGGAGCTGACCCGGGCGCGGGCGGACTGCTCCGGCCTGGGGGAGCGGGTGCGTACCGTCGTCGCGGAAGTGCCCGGCGACCTGGACTCGCTGGACGAGGCCGACCTCGTCTGGGCCGCCAACTCGCTGCACCACGTGGGCGACCAGCGCGCGGCCCTCACCGGCTTCGCCGGGCTGCTGCGCCCGGGCGGCGCGGTGGCCCTGTTCGAGGGCGGGCTGGCGCAGCGTCATCTGCCCCGTGACATCGGGTTCGGCAGGCCGGCGCTGGAGGCGCGGCTGGAAGCGGTGTCCAGCGAGTGGTTCGCGCAGATGCGGGAGGAACTGCCCGGCGCGAAGCCCGAGGTGGAGGACTGGAGCGCGCTGCTGGCCGCCGCAGGACTGACGCCGGAGGGCAGCCGCTCGTTCCTGCTCGACGTGCCCGCGCCGCTGCCGCCCGTCGCACGCCGGATGGCGATCGAGGTCTTCACGCGGTACCGGGACGTGTACGCCGAGCGGCTGACGGCCGACGACGTGGCGACACTGGACCGGCTGCTGGACGAGGGGGACCCGGCCGGGCTCGCCCAGCGCCCCGACGTGTTCCTGCTGCGGGCCCGCACCCTGCACCTCGGGCACCGCGTCGCCTGACGGGCCGCCGCGGTCCCGCCCGGGGGAGTTGTAATACCGGGCGGCGACCGCCGCACCGCACACGGCGAACGGCGCCGGCCGGGTCGTACCGGCCGGCGCCGCCTTGTCCGTGGACCCGCGGGTCAGGCTCCGGCGTCGAACGTCGCCGGGTCGGGGCCGAGGCGCTTGCCCTCGTCGAGCGCGGCGAACGCCGCGAGGTCGTCGGCGTCCAGCTCGAAGTCGAACACGTCGATGTTCTCCTGGATCCGCGACGGCGTCACGGACTTCGGGATCACGACGTTGCCGGTCTGAAGGTGCCAGCGCAGCACCGCCTGCGCCGGGGTCCTGCCGTGCTTGCGCGCCACGGCGACGACCGTCGGCACCTCCAGCAGGCCCTTGCCCTGGCCGAGCGGCGACCACGCCTCGGTCGCGATGCCGTGCTGGGCGTGGAAGGCGCGGGACGCCGACTGCTGGAGCTGCGGGTGGAGTTCGATCTGGTTGACGGCCGGGACCACGGAGGTCTCGCCGATCAGCCGCTCCAGGTGCTCGGGAAGGAAGTTGGACACGCCGATCGCCTTGGCGCGGCCGTCCGCGTGGATCTTCTCGAAGGCCCGGTACGTGTCCACGTACGCGTCCTTGGACGGCATCGGCCAGTGGATCAGGTACAGGTCGACGTAGTCCAGGCCCAGCTTCGCCAGCGACTCGTCGAAGGCGCGCAGCGTGGAATCGAACCCCTGCTCGGAGTTCCAGAGCTTCGTCGTGATGAACAGCTCGTCGCGGGCGACACCGGAGGCGGCGATCGCCTTGCCCGTGCCGGTCTCGTTCCCGTAGATCGCGGCCGTGTCGATGGATCGGTAACCGGCCTGGATTGCGGTGTCGACGGCCTTCTCGGCCTCGTCGTCAGGCACCTGCCATACGCCGAACCCCAGCTGGGGCATCTCGACGCCGTTGTTCAGGGTGAGGGAAGGGGCCTTGCTCACGAGCGATCGATCCTTACGTCGTCGGTTGGTACTCCCAGGGTCAACGATCCCCGGGGTCCACGCATTCCCGCGAGGGCGCCGAAATGTGTGCCACGGGCGGCGCGGCCGCGTGCGGCGACGGTGGGCGCCCGGAGCTGACGGTGCGTCGGAAGAGGCCGGGCGGCGGAGCGGCGAGCGGCTCGCCCGGCCGGGGCCGGCTCACCGGTACAGCGCGTCGACCTCCACCGCGTACGCCGCCTCGATCGCCTTGCGCTTCAGCTTGAGCGAGGGCGTCAGCAGCCCCTGCTCCTCGCTGAACTGGTGGGCCAGTATCCGGAACGTACGGATCGACTCGGCCTGCGAGACCAGTGTGTTCGCCGCCACCACCGCGCGCCGGACCTCCGTCTCCAGATCCTTGTCCCGCACCAGGTCGGCCGAGCTCAGCGGCGGCTTGTCGCGCATCCGCAGCCAGTGGTCGACGGCCTCCTGGTCGAGGGTGACGAGCGCGGCGATGTACGGCCTGTCGTTGCCCACGACGATGCACTGGGCCACCAGGGGATGCGACCTGATCCGTTCCTCCAGCCCGGCCGGTGACACGCTCTTGCCGCCGGAGGTCACCAGGATCTCCTTCTTGCGCCCGGTGATCGTCAGATAGCCGTCCTCGTCCAGCGCGCCGATGTCGCCGGTGGCCAGCCAGCCGTCCCGCAGTACGGCGTCGGTGGACCGGGGGTCGTTGAGGTACCGGGAGAAGACCTGGCCGCCGTGCAGCCAGATTTCGCCGTCCTCGGCGATGTGCACGGTGGTGCCGGGGAGCGGCTGACCCACCGTGCCGTAGCGGGTGCGCTCGGGCGGGTTGGCGGTCGCCGCCCCCGTCGTCTCGGTCAGTCCGTACCCCTCGAAGACCGTGACGCCCGCGCCCGCGAAGAACAGGCCGAGCCGCCGGGCCATCCCGGAACCGCCGGACATCGCGTGCCGCACGCGGCCGCCCATGGCCTCGCGCACCTTCGCGTACACGGCCTTCTCGAAGAACTGGTGCTGGAGCCGCAGCGCGGCGGAAGGCCCGGGGCCGGTGCCGAACGCGCGCTGCTCCTGGGCCTCGGCGTACCGCACGGCCACCTCGACGGCCTTGTCGAAGGCCCCGGCCCTCCCGTCCGCCTCGGCCCTGCGGCGGGCGCCGGCGAACACCTTCTCGAAGATGTACGGCACGGCCAGGATGAACGTCGGCCGGAAGCTCACCAGGTCGGGCATGAGTGCGTGCGCCGCGAGCACCGGCTGGTGGCCCATCTTCACCCCGCCCCGCACGGCCGCGACCTCGACCATCCGCCCGAAGACGTGGGCGAGCGGGAGGAAGAGCAGCGTCGCCGGCTCGTCGCCGGGCCTGGACCGGAACAGGGACTCCCAGCGGGCCAGTACGGTGTCCGTCTCGTACATGAAGTTCGCGTGCGTGAGCACACAGCCCTTGGGCCGCCCCAGGGTCCCCGACGTGTAGATCACGGTCGCCACGGAGTCCGGCGTGACCGCCCGCCGGTGGCGGTGCACCACCTCGTCGTCGAGGTGGGCGCCCGCCAGGACCACCTCGGCCTCCGCGCCCGCGTCGAGCTGCCACAGGCGTTTGAGCAGGGGCAGCCGGTCGACCACCGAGCCGACGGTCATCGCGTGGTCCTCGTGCTCGACCAGGCAGGCCGTGACGCCGGCGTCGTGCAGGGTCCAGAAGACCTGGTCGGCGGAGGCCGTGGGGTACACCGGGACGGGCTGGGCCCCCACCGTCCACAGCGCGAAGTCGAAGAGCGTCCACTCGTAGCGCGTACGGGACATGATCGCGACCCGGTCGCCGAACCGCACGCCGTGCGCGAGCAGCCCCTTGGCGACCGCCAGCACCTCGTCCCGGAACCGGCCGGCCGACACGTCGTGCCACTGCCCGTCGTCCCCCTTGCGCCCGAGTACGACGCGGTGCGGCTCCTGCTCGGCGCGGTCGAACACGACGTCCGCCAGCCCGCCGACCTGAGGTGGCGTCGCCATGGGTGGGACAGTGAATTCGCGCAATGACCTGCTCCTTGTGACGCTCCGCACAGCGCCGCGACGCTACCCCAAGGTCTCGGCCCGCGGCAGGGGGTCACGGAATCCGGACGACTGCGCATATGCACAGCTCAATCGGTGAAAGGCGCGTCACAGGCGGAAGACCGGGGCGGCCTGCTGACTCCCGGGTAAGTACGGTGGGCGGAAATCTCCACGGAATCTGTACGCCCGCTCTCCACTCCTCGCACGGTCCGGCGGCCGGGACCGTCCGCCGGGGGCCGAGCGCCCGCACGGCCGGCGAAGAGCCGCGTTTCCCTCCGGCGGCTTCCCGTGGAACATGGGGAGGCACGTCCGACCGAGAGCAGGAGCACCAGAGCGCATGAGCCGCCGCACGCCGCAGTTCCGGTTGCCGTCCTGGGCGCCTTTCGATCCGTACCTGCTCCTGCTGATCGGCACGGTCGTCCTCGCCACGCTGCTGCCCGCCTCCGGCGCGGCCGCCGAGGCCGTCGGCGGGGTCTCGACCGGGGCCGTCGCGCTGCTGTTCTTCCTGTACGGGGCGCGGCTCTCCACCCGCGAGGCGGTCGACGGGCTGCGCCACTGGCGGCTGCACCTGACGGTCCTCGCGTGCACCTTCGCGCTCTTCCCGCTGCTGGGCCTGGCGGCGAGGGGCCTGGTGCCGTACGTCCTGACACCCGAGCTGTACGCGGGCTTCCTCTTCCTGTGCCTCGTCCCCTCGACCGTCCAGTCCTCGATCGCCTTCACCTCGATCGCGCGCGGAAACGTTCCGGCGGCGATCTGCGCGGGATCGTTCTCCAGCCTGGTCGGGATCGTCCTCACCCCGCTGCTCGCGGCACTGCTGATCGGCGGCCGTGCGGGCGGCCTCTCCTCCGACTCGGCACTGAAGATCGTCCTCCAGCTGCTGGCGCCGTTCCTGGCGGGGCAGCTGCTGCGCCGCTGGGTCGGCGGCCTCCTGCTGCGGCACAAGAAGGCGCTCGGGTACGTGGACCGGGGGTCGATCCTGCTCGTCGTCTACACCGCGTTCAGCCACGGCGTGACGGCGGGCGTCTGGCACCAGGTGAGCCCCGGCAGGCTCGGGGCGCTCCTGGGGGTCGAGGCGGTGGTGCTCGCGACGATGCTCACGGTGAGCCGGCACGGGGCGAAGCGCCTCGGTTTCGGCCGCGCCGACCGGATCGCGATCCAGTTCGCCGGGTCGAAGAAGTCGCTCGCGGCGGGGCTGCCGATGGCGAGCGTGCTGTTCGGGGCGGAGGCGAGCCTGGCGGTGCTGCCGCTGATGCTCTTCCACCAGATGCAGCTGATGGTGTGCGCGGTGATCGCCAAGAGGCGGTCCCGTGAGGTGCCGCGGGCGGAGGATCCGGACGGCCGCCCCTCCGGCGTGACGGAAAGGGAGGGGACGTCGTCCGTGCCGCCGGCGACCGGGCCGGTGCGCCCGGGGGGCGTCCGAAGGGCCGGGGGCATGCCCCGGGACCCCGCGGCGCCTGGCAAGATCGTCAAGTGACTTCCGCGATACGTCCCTTCGGGGCCCGACCCTGCGCCCTCACCGTGTGCCGCGGCTGCTGCTGCGGCGACGCCCGGAAGAACCCGGGCACGGACCACGAGGGCCAGCTGCGCCGCCTGCGCGACGCGGCCGCCGCGTCCGGCGGGCGGCTCCTCGTGCGCACCAGCGACTGCCTCGGTCCCTGCGGCCAGGCGAACGTCGTGGTCGTCCAGCCGTCCACGGAGGGCCGTCGCAGAGGCGGGCGCGCGGCCTGGGTCGGCTGGGCGCTGGACGACGACTGCACGGACGACATCCTGGCCTGGGTCGCGGCCGGCGGCCCCGGCGTCGCGAAACCCCCGGCCACCCTCGCGCTCCAGTTCATCCCGCCCCCGGCCGAGGCCAGGCAGCGCGCCCGGCGCGGCAGGCGCTAGGGGAGCGGGCGCGGCCCGTGGAGGCCCGGCCGGCGCAGGGGGCGCTCCCCGCCGGCCGGGCCCGAGTCCCGTGCCGCGGGGCGGGTCAGACCCCGGTGTGCAGGGCGATGCGCTCGTCGCCCGCGTACACGTTCATGTTCGGCCCGCGCAGGAAGCCCACCAGCGTCAGGCCCGTCTCGGCCGCCAGGTCCACCGCGAGGGACGACGGGGCGGAGACCGCCGCGAGGACGGGGATGCCGGCCATCACCGCCTTCTGCGCCAGCTCGAACGACGCCCGCCCCGAGACCAGCAGCACCGCGCGGGACAGCGGCAGCCGCCCGTCCGTGAGCGCCCGGCCCACGAGCTTGTCCACCGCGTTGTGCCGGCCCACGTCCTCCCGTACGTCGAGCAGCTCGCCCTCCTCCGAGAACAGCGCGGCCGCGTGCAGGCCGCCCGTCCTGTCGAACACCTGCTGGGCCGCGCGGAGGCGGTCGGGGAGGCCGGCGAGCAGCTCGGGCGTCAGACGCACCGGGGGAGTGTCGGCGATCGGGAAGCGGGCCGTGGTGCGGACGGCGTCCAGGCTGGCCTTGCCGCACAGGCCGCACGAGGACGTCGTGTAGACGTTGCGCTCCAGGGTGATGTCGGGGACCGGAACGCCGGGCGCGAGCTGCACGTCCACCACGTTGTACGTGTTCACGCCCTCCGCCGTCGCGCCCGCGCAGTACACGATCGACCGCACGTCGTCGGCCGAGCCCAGCACCCCCTCGCTCACCAGGAATCCGGCCGCCAGCGCGAAGTCGTCGCCGGGCGTGCGCATGGTGATGGCCAGTGGCCTGCCGTTGAGTCGGATCTCCAGCGGCTCCTCGGCGACCAGCGTGTCCGGCCGGGTGCTCACCGCCCCGTCCCTGACGCGGATGACGCGGCGGCGCTCGGTGACCCGTCCCATGGTGATCAGTCCGTTTCTTCGGGTTCTTCGTGATCCGCGCCGTCAGCCCGCTGTACGTGCCGACAGTCGAAACGACCGCCCTCGATGCACAGCTGCCGTGGGTGACCGGGGTTTCGTACGGCGAGGTGACCTCGACGCTGTCATTGTCCAGCACGGGGCGGGGTGAGGTTGCGGCCGGACGCCGCAGTGCGCACACACGGGCGAGGGGAACCGGAGTTCGAATTGTGTGCAAATGCCACGGCTGGTCAGCATTCGGCGCGAGGGTGCCGGGGGGCGGCTCCGGGGGCCGCCGTCAGCAGGAAGCTCCAAAGACTCGGGAGCGAATCCTGTCGGTTCACCTGCCCTCGTACCGGTGAGTCACAAAGAAGACTGGACCGTTCCGACTGTCCGCAAAGAGGGGTGGAACCGCCAATGACCGGCTCACGAGTCGTCGCGCTCGGGCACTATCAGCCTGCCAAGGTGCTCACGAACGACGATCTGGCGGCCATGGTCGACACCAGCGACGAGTGGATCACCAGCCGGGTCGGCATCAGGACCCGCCACGTGGCGGGCCCCGACGAGCCCGTGGACGAGCTGGCCGCGCACGCCGCGGCCAAGGCCCTGGCCTCCGCCGGGCTGGCCCCGGCCGACATCGACCTGGTCCTGGTCGCCACCTCCACCGCGATCGACCGCTCGCCGAACATGGCGGCCCGCGTCGCGGCCCGGCTCGGCATGACCTCGCCGGCCGTGATGGACCTCAACGTCGTCTGCTCGGGCTTCACGCACGCCCTCGCCACCGCCGACCACGCCGTACGGGCCGGATCCGCGACCCGCGCCCTGGTCATCGGCGCCGACAAGATGGCCGAGATCGCCGACTGGACCGACCGCACCACCTGCGTGCTCGTCGGGGACGGCGCGGGCGCCGCGGTCGTCGAGGCGTGCGCCGACGGCGAGGAGCCGGGCATCGGCCCGGTCCTCTGGGGCTCGGTGCCCGAGATGGGGAACGCCGTGCGGATCGAGGGAACGCCCCCGCGCTTCGCGCAGGAGGGCCAGTCGGTCTACCGCTGGGCGACCACCCAGCTGCCGCCCATCGCGCGCAAGGTGTGCGAGCGCGCCGGTGTGCGGCCGGAGGAGCTGGCGGGAGTCGTCCTGCACCAGGCGAACCTGCGGATCATCGAACCCCTCGCGCAGAAGATCGGCGCCGTGAACGCGGTCGTCGCCCGCGACGTCGTCGACTCCGGCAACACCTCGGCGGGCAGCATCCCGATGGCCCTGTCCAAGCTGGTCGAGCGCGGCGAGATCGAGTCCGGCGCGCCGGTCCTGCTCTTCGGCTTCGGCGGGAACCTCTCGTACGCCGGGCAGGTCATCCGCTGTCCGTGACCCCGCGAGGTCGCGGGCTGACGAGGAGAGAGCGAGCTCGCCGGGCACCTCGGGGTGTCCCGGCAGCGGGTGCGCGAGGCGTTGCGTTGCCCAGCCGGTCGCGCCGGCGCGCACCGGCCGGCAGCCCCCCGGTCCGGTCCGGCCATCCGACGGGCTCAACCGGGCCCACAGACCGCCCGGTTGAGCCGCAGACCAGCTTTGTCCTCGGTGTGGAGAAAGGTGTGGCGGATTCCTGCGTAACTTCTTCCCACTCCCGGCAGTCGCTGCTACGTTCCCCTCCAAAGCCCGGCAGTGAACGGCCGACGAGGCAGGGAGGGGCACGTGAGACGGATGACGGCTCGACCGGCGAACGCGCATCAGGCGCGGCTGCTCCGTCTGCTGCGTGACGGCGGACCCAACTCCCGCGCCCAGCTCGGCGACCAGATCGACCTCTCCCGCTCCAAACTCGCCGTCGAGGTCGACCGGCTCCTCGACACCGGTCTGGTCGTCGCCGACGGCCTCGCCGCCTCCCGGGGCGGCCGCCGCTCGCACAACATCAGGCTCGCGCCCGCCCTGCGCTTCCTGGGCATCGACATCGGCGCCACCTCGATCGACGTCGCCGTCACCAACGCGGAACTGGAGGTACTCGGCCACCTCAACCACCCCATGGACGTACGCGAGGGCCCGGTCGCGGTCTTCGAGCAGGCCCTCGCCCTGGCGGCCAAGCTCAGGGCGTCCGGCCTCGCCGAGGGCTTCGACGGGGCGGGCATCGGCGTGCCGGGCCCGGTCCGCTTCCCGGAGGGTGTGCCGGTCGCACCGCCGATCATGCCGGGCTGGGACGGCTTTCCCGTACGCGAGGCGCTCAGCCAGGAGCTGGGCTGCCCGGTCATGGTCGACAACGACGTGAACCTGATGGCGATGGGGGAGCAGCACGCCGGCGTCGCACGCTCGGTGGGCGACTTCCTCTGCGTCAAGATCGGCACCGGCATCGGCTGCGGCATCGTCGTCGGCGGTGAGGTCTACCGGGGCACCACCGGCAGCGCGGGCGACATCGGCCACATCCAGGTCGAACCGGAGGGCCGCGCCTGCGCGTGCGGCAACAGGGGTTGCCTGGAGGCCCACTTCAGCGGCGCCGCGCTCGCCCGCGACGCCGAGGACGCGGCCCGCTCCGGCCGCTCGCCGGAACTGGCGGCGCGCCTCGAAGCGGCGGGGCGGCTCACGGCCGCCGACGTCGCCGCGGCCGCCGCCGCCGGCGACGCCACCTCGCTCGACCTCATCCGCGAGGGCGGCAACCGCGTCGGCCAGGTCATCGCCGGGCTCGTCAGCTTCTTCAACCCCGGGCTCGTGGTGATCGGCGGCGGGGTGACCGGCCTCGGCCACACCCTGCTCGCCAGCGTCCGCACCCAGGTCTACCGCCAGTCACTGCCGCTGGCCACCGGCAATCTGCCCATCGTGCTGGGGGAGTTGGGGCCCGCCGCCGGTGTGATCGGCGCGGCCAGGCTCATCAGCGACCACCTGTTCTCGCCTGCCTGACCCCGGCCGGCGCCCGTACGACCCGTAAGCGAAACGTTCCTGCGGCACCACCGCACACACGCCCCGGCACCACCGAACACACTGCCCGTACCGCCGCACACATCTCGGTGCCACCGCACACGGCTCGGCTTCGCCCTGCCCGGCTCCGGCCTGCCCGACTGCTCCGTACTGGCTTCGCACCACCGGTACCGCCTGCACACCTGCACACCCGCACCACACGCCCCGCCATCACCAAGCAACGCCAGCCCCACCAGCCTCGTCCGCTCCACCAGCCCGGTCAGCCCCAACAGCCGCACCCGTCCCGCCGCTTCTGCTCCGTCCTGCCCTGCTCGCTCACCGGCCGCCGCACCAGCCGAGGGGAACCGTCATGGCACCACCGCAAGCAGCCCCAGCAGCCCCGCCCCTTCTTCTCACCATGTCCGGCATCACCAAGTCGTTCCCCGGTGTCCGCGCCCTCGACGGCGTCGACCTGGAGGTCGTGGCCGGTGAGGTGCACTGCCTGCTCGGCCAGAACGGCGCCGGCAAGTCCACCCTCATCAAGGTCCTCGCCGGCGTGCACCAGCCCGACGGCGGCGAGATCACCTGGCAGGGGTCCACCGTCGCCCTCAGGTCGCCCATCGCCGCCATGCGCCTGGGCATCGCCACCATCTACCAGGAACTCGACCTGGTGGAGGGCCTGTCGGTGGCCGAGAACATCTTCCTCGGCCACGAGCCGACCACCGCGGGCTTCGTCGTACGCGGCCGGCTGGCCCGCGCCCGGGCGACCACGCTCCTCGCACGTCTCGGCCACCGCGAGATCGACGCGGGAAGCCTCGTCGGCTCGCTGTCCGCCGCCCAGCAGCAGATCGTCTCCATGGCGCGGGCGCTCTCCCACGACGTACGCCTCATCGTGATGGACGAGCCCTCCGCCGCACTCGACCCCGACGAGGTCGACAACCTCTTCCGCATCGTCGCCGGACTCACCGCGGACGGTGTCGCCGTCGTCTACATCTCCCACCGGCTTGAGGAGATCCGCCGCATCGGCGACCGCGTCACCGTGCTCAAGGACGGCCGGGCGGTCGCCGTGGGGCTGCCCGCCAAGACCACCCCGACCCGTGACGTCGTCGCGCTGATGACCGGCCGCGACGTGGAGCACGTCTTCCCCCGGCGGTCGGCAGGCGGTGTGCCCGACGCCGCGCCACCGGTTCTGCGCGTCGAAGGGCTCGCCAGGGAGGGCGAGTTCGCGGCGCTCGACCTGGAGATCAGGCCGGGCGAGATCGTCGGGCTCGCCGGACTCGTCGGCTCCGGGCGCTCCGAAATCCTGGAGACGGTGTACGGCGCACGCAGGCCCAGCGCCGGCCGCGTGTTCGTCGACGGGCAGCCGCTGCGCCCCGGCAGCGTCCGCGCCGCGGTCCGCGCGGGCATCGGACTCGCCCCCGAGGAACGCAAGGCGCAGGCCCTGCTGATGCTGGAGTCCGTCACCCGCAACGTGTCCGTGTCGACCCTGTCCCGATTCTCGCGCGGCGGCTGGCTCGACCGTACGGCCGAACGCGAGGCCGCCCGTTCCGCCACCCGCGAACTGTCCCTGCGCCCCGACAACCCCGACGCCAACGTCCGCACGCTCTCCGGCGGCAACCAGCAGAAGGCCGTACTCGCCCGCTGGCTGCTGCGCGGCTGCCGTGTCCTGCTGCTCGACGAGCCGACGCGCGGCGTCGACGTCGGCGCGCGGGCCGAGCTGTACGCCGTCATACGCCGGCTGGCGGACGAGGGGCTCGCCGTACTTCTCGTATCCAGCGAGGTCCCCGAAGTCCTGGGCCTCGCCGACCGGGTGCTGGTGCTCAGGGAGGGCCGCGTCGTCCACACCGCGCCCGCCCGGGAGCTCGACGAGCACCGCGTACTCGACCTCGTGATGGAAGGGAGCCCCACGCCATGACGCAGCCAGTCTCACCGGCGCAGCGGCACCAGCAGGACGGACCGGCCGCACCCACCGCCAAGACGCCCGCGCGCCGGCCCGACCGGCTGGGGCTGCGCCTCGACGTGCGCAACCTGTCGCTGCTCGGCGTACTCGCCGTCCTGGTCGCCGTCGGCGGCTTCACCAAGCCCGACCAGTTCCTGGACAGCGGCAACCTCCAGCTCGTCCTGACCCAGGCGTCCGTCATCGGCGTCGTCACCGTCGGCATGACCTTCGTCATCACCAGCGGCGGCATCGACCTCTCGGTGGGCGCGATCGTGGCCCTCGCCTCGGTGTGGGCGACGACGCTCGCGACGCAGGAGTACGGCTTCGCGGGCATCCTCTTCACGGCGGTGGTCGTGGGCCTGGCCTGCGGACTCGTCAACGGGCTGCTCATCGCGTACGGCGGGATGGTGCCGTTCATCGCGACGCTCGCCATGCTGGCCTCCGCCCGCGGACTCGCGCTCCAGATCACCGACGGGAAGACGCAGATCGTCACGGTGGAGTCCGTGCTGGACCTCGGCGTCCCCGGCTCGTACGTCCTCGGCGTCCCGCCCCTGGTCATCGTCTTCGGCGTCGTCACCGTCGTGGGCTGGCTGCTGCTCAACCGCACCACCTTCGGGCGGCGTACGGTCGCCGTCGGCGGCAACGCGGAAGCGGCCCGGCTCGCCGGGATCGACGTACGGCGCCAGCGCCTGTACCTCTACCTGCTGTCCGGACTGTGCTGCGGGATCGCCGCCTTCCTCCTCGTCGTCCTGTCCGGCTCCGGGCAGAACACCAACGGCAACCTGTACGAACTCGACGCCATCGCGGCGGCCATCATCGGGGGGACCCTGCTCAGCGGCGGCCGGGGCACGATCGTCGGCTCCGTGCTCGGTGTCCTCGTCTTCACCACGATCACCAACATCTTCGCGCTCAACAACCTCCAGAGCGACGTCCAGCAGATCGCCAAGGGCGCCATCATCGTCGCCGCCGTACTGGTCCAGCGCCGCACCGCGCGCGACGGCGGGACCTGATCCGTACCGCCGCACTCCTCCCCGTCCCCCTCCCCGCAAGCCCTGACCTGAAGGGTTGGAACCGCCATGCCAGAAACCAGTCGCAGAGGACTCCTCTTCGGCACCGCCGCCGTGTCCGCCGGCGCGCTGCTCACCGCCTGCACCAGCAACGAGCCCAAGAAGGAGCCGGCCGCGAACAACGAACCGGCCGCCCCCGGCGACAAGCCCGGCAAGAAGGTCACCATCGGCTTCGCCGGTCCGCAGGCCGACCACGGCTGGCTGAACGCCATCAACGAGAACGCGAAGTCGCGCGCCGCGAAGTACCCGGAGGTGACGCTGGAGATCACCGAGGGGTCCAACGACACCGCCGCCCAGATCGGCCAGGTCCAGACGCTGATCAACAAGAAGGTCGACGTCCTGGTGATCCTGCCGGCCGACGGCAAGGCCCTCACGCAGGTCGGTCTCCAGGCGATGAAGGCGGGCATCCCCGTCA
The DNA here is from genome assembly GCF_053610585.1 of Streptomyces sp. NPDC054887. NCBI lineage: Bacteria > Bacillati > Actinomycetota > Actinomycetes > Kitasatosporales > Streptomycetaceae > Streptomyces > Streptomyces sp. NPDC054887. Next base: position 40,565 of record NZ_JBSGYQ010000064.1, read on the forward strand.
TCAACCTGGACCGCATCTTCGCCTCGCCGCAGGCGTACCGCTGCTGGATCGGCGGCGACAACTACGGCATGGGCCTGAACGCCGGCAACTACATCGGCGAGCAGCTCAAGGACAAGAAGAACGCCAAGGTGGTGGAGCTCGCGGGCCTGGACAACCTGGAGCTCACCAAGCAGCGCAGCCAGGGCTTCGCCGACGCCCTCAAGAACTACCCGAACATCAAGCGGGTGGCCCGCCAGGCGGCGGACTTCACCGTCGAGTCCGGACAGGCCAAGATGGCCCAGCTCCTCCAGGCGCAGAAGCAGTTCGACGCCCTCTGGAACCACGACGACGACCAGGGCGTGGGCGCCCTGCGGGCCATCCAGCAGGCCGGCCGGGACGACTTCCTGATGGTCGGCGGGGCCGGCGCCAAGGCCGCGATGGACGCGATCAAGGCCGACAACAGCGTGCTGAAGGCCACCGTCCTCTACCCGCCGACCATGGCCGCATCCGCCGTCGACCTGGCGCGCGCGCTCGGCCAGGGCAAGGGCGTGGGCGGGATGTCGGAACTGGAGATACCCGCCTCGATCACCCTCTACTCGGCCGTCGTGACCAAGGACAACGTCGACGAGTACCTGCCGACGGGCTTCAGCTGACGGGGCCGCCGCGCCCGCCTGCCCCCCACCGTGCGAGTGACGAGTTCGACGAGGAGGAATCCGTATGGCCCGCAGGGAAGAGTCACAGACGGACACAGACGCCGGTCCCGGCGCGCCGGGACGTACGCCGGTCCCGGCGCTCGGCGTCGGCATGGTCGGATACGCGTTCATGGGAGCCGCCCACTCGCAGGGCTGGCGCACCGCGGGCCGCGTCTTCGACCTGCCGGTGCGGCCGGTCCTCGCGGCTGTCTGCGGACGCGACGCGGTGGCCGTGCGCGCCGCCGCGGACCAGCACGGGTGGGCGGCGGCGGAGACCGACTGGCGCGCCCTCGTCGCCCGCGACGACGTGCAGATCGTCGACATCTGCACACCGGGGGACAGCCACGCCGAGATCGCCGTCGCCGCACTCGAAGCGGGCAAGCACGTGCTGTGCGAGAAGCCGCTGGCCAACTCGGTCGCGGAGGCGGAGGCGATGACGGCCGCCGCCGAGCGGGCCCGCGCCCGGGGCCAGGTGGCGATGGTCGGCTTCAACTACCGCCGGGTGCCCGCCATGACGTACGCCCGGCGGCTCGTCGCGGAGGGCAGGCTCGGGGCGCTGCGGCACGTACGGGTCACCTATCTCCAGGACTGGCTGGTCGACCCGGACTTCCCGCTGACCTGGCGGCTCCAGCGCGAGCACGCGGGGTCCGGAGCGCTCGGGGACCTCGGCGCGCACATCGTCGACCTCGCCCAGTACCTCGCGGGGGAGCCGGTGGTGGGCGTCTCGGCCATGACCGAGACGTTCGTCCGCTCCCGCCCGCTGCCGGCGTGCGCGACGGCCGGACTGTCGGGGACGGGGTCCGCGGGCGCCGGGCGCGGCGAGGTGACGGTCGACGACGCCGCGCTCTTCACCGCGCGGCTGGCCTCCGGAGCGCTGGCCTCGTTCGAGGCGACCCGTACGGCGGCGGGCCGCAAGAACGCGCTCAGCGTCGAACTCAACGGTGAGCGCGGCTCGCTGGCCTTCGACCTGGAACGGCTGAACGAGCTGTCCTTCCACGACCACACCGAGCCCGCCGTCTCCTCGGGGTTCCGGCGGATCCTGGTGACCGAGCCGCAGCATCCGTACCTGGAGGCGTGGTGGCCGCCGGGCCATGCCCTGGGTTACGAGCACACCTTCGTCCACCAGGCGCGCGACCTGCTGCACGCCATCGCCACCGGCGCCGACCCGGAGCCGTCCTTCGCGGACGGGCTGCGGGTGCAGCGGGTGCTGGCGGCGGTGGAGGAGAGCGCAGAGAAGAACGCGATCTACACGCCCGTGCTCCCCGTACTCCCCGCACTCCCGTAGGAGGGCCGTCACCCATGCCACGACCGTTCACGCTCTTCACCGGCCAGTGGGCCGACCTGCCGCTCGAGGAGGTCTGCCGGCTCGCCCGCGACTTCGGCTACGACGGCCTCGAACTCGCCTGCTGGGGCGACCACTTCGAGGTGGACAAGGCGCTCGCCGACCCCGGCTACCTGGCCGGGCGTCACCAGCTCCTCGACAAGTACGGCCTCAAGTGCTGGGCGATCTCCAACCACCTGGTCGGCCAGGCGGTCTGCGACGCGCCCATCGACGAGCGCCACCGGGCGATCCTGCCGGCGCGGATCTGGGGCGACGGCGAGCCCGAGGGCGTACGCCGGCGGGCCGCGGCCGAGATGGCGGACACGGCCAGGGCCGCCGCCGCCTTCGGCGTCCGTACCGTGATCGGCTTCACCGGGTCCTCGATCTGGCACCTGGTGGCGATGTTCCCGCCGGTGCCGCCGCACATGATCGAGCGGGGGTACGAGGACTTCGCCGAGCGGTGGAACCCGGTCCTCGACGTGTTCGACGCGCAGGGGGTGCGGTTCGCCCACGAGGTGCACCCGAGCGAGATCGCGTACGACTACTGGACGACGCGGCGGGCGCTGGAGGCGGTCGGGCACCGGCCGGCCTTCGGGCTCAACTTCGACCCGAGCCACTTCGTGTGGCAGGACCTCGACCCGGTCGGCTTCCTGTACGACTTCCGGGACCGGATCTACCACGTGGACTGCAAGGAGGCGCGCAAGCGGCTCGACGGGCGCAACGGCCGGCTCGGCTCCCACCTGCCGTGGGGCGACCCGCGCCGGGGGTGGGACTTCGTGTCGGCCGGGCACGGTGACGTCCCCTGGGAGGACGTGTTCCGCATGCTGCGGTCGATCGGGTACGACGGGCCCGTCTCGGTGGAGTGGGAGGACGCGGGCATGGACCGCCTCACGGGCGCGCCCGAGGCGCTGGCCACGCTGAAGCGCTACGACTTCGACCCGCCGGCGGCGTCGTTCGACGCGGCGTTCGGAGGCGCGGAGTAGGGCCCGCGCACACCGGAATCCCGTAGCCCCCCGGCCCGGTCACGAGCCGGGGACCGCACTCAGCCCGACGGCGTGACCGCAGCCGCCGGGCCGGTCCCGGCTGCCTCGGCAGCGCTTTGTCCTGCGGCGGGAG
>NZ_JBSGYQ010000065.1:0-43187 GCF_053610585.1 Streptomyces sp. NPDC054887
ACGTCTTCGGCTCCATCCCCTCACCCTAACCCAACTATCATAGTTGCGATAGTTGGGTGGCTTTCGAAAGCGCCGCTCATCGACACCCCTCCAGCATCGCAGCGGCGCTCGGCGCCCAGATGATCGACGACGTCGCCCCGGAGATGTGGTAGAAGCGTGTGCTGCGCTGCTCCAGGTGTCCCATCGGCAGTCCTTTGGCCGTGACCAGCTCGCGCATCGCGGACAAGACGTCGCCCGGTGTGGTTCACCGGGCGAGCGCGGTGGGCATGGGGTCCACCGTGGGGCTGGCCACCCGTTCCAGCTCGTCGCCCTGGCGGGCGTCCATGAACTGCTGGACCAGGGCGAGCAGGCCGTCGGGCTGGGCGGGGGTGACCCGCGTCGGCCGGCGGACCGGGCCCGCCGCCGAGGCCGGGTCAGCCGCAGCGGATGCGTCTCGCTCCGCTCCTGGGCGCCGGTATCGGTGAGCTCGGCCTCGACGGTCCGTGCTGCGGACTGGCGGGACTCCTCGCCTGCTGCGCGGGCCACCGCGTTGCGGTAGTGGCGCTGCCAGGAGCCCATGTCCCCGGTGAAACCGCAGCCGCGTACGAACGCCTCGACTATCTCCCACTTCGGCACGCCGTTGCCCGACTCCGCCGCGGACAGGGCCGCGGCGGAGTAGTGCGAGCGCGCCGACAGGTCCTTGTAGGTGAGGTTGGAACCGCGCCGGAGCGCCCGCAGTTCGCGGGCGAGCTCCGCCACGAGTTGCCGACGTCTTCCAGGATGGAAGTTCCTACACTGCCCATCCGAAAGCTCTCGACATGTTCCACGCTATCTTCGACGCGCCCTGTCTGACCACGTTCCGTTGTCTCGATGAACTCGGTCTGGAGATCGAGTGCCAGCACCCAGCCGCGTTCACCGATGAGCGACCAGCACTGCCGCGAGCCCCTCTTGCAGGTCCTTGACGAAATACTCAGGAACCTCCAGCGACGGGAAATGCCCCCCGATTTCGGGGGACCTCCATCGGACGATGTGCCGGTACCGCTCCTGCGCCCAGGGGCGCGGACACTTGTCGATGTCGCGGGGATACATAGTGATTGCTGACGGGACGTCGACCCGAAGTTCGGGGTCCAGCGCGTTGACACCGCCGTGGCTTTCGTAGTAAATGCGGGCCGCCGATGCGCCGGTCTGCGTCAGCCAATACAGGGTGACGTCATCGAGAACGCGGTCTCTTGAAATGGTCTCGAACGGGCTGTCTTCGATGTCTGCCCACTCGGCGAATTTGTCGAGGATCCAGGCAAGAAGGCCGGCCGGAGAGTCGACGAGCGAGTAGCCGATGGTCTGCGGTCGGGTCGCCTGCTGCTTCGCGTATGCCGCGCGGTGGCTCCAGAAGCCGCGGGTCTCCTCGGTCCACTTGCGCTCGACCGCCGTCAGCCCGTCCGTTGTCAACCCGGGTGGTGCCTGCGCCAACGTGGAGTGGATGCCGAGAACGTGCGCCGGGAACCTGCCGCCGAGGACCGTGGTGATCACACCACCCCAGTCGCCACCATGGGCTACGAACTTGCTATACCCGAGCCTTCCCATCAGTTCCACCCATGCGGCCGCGATCTTATCGATTCCCCACCCGGTGGTGGCCGGCTTGTCGCTGTAACCAAAGCCTGGCAGTGACGGGACCACGACGTGGAATGCCGGCGCGTCTGCGTCTCTCGGATCCGCCAGCTCGTCTACTACGTCGATGAACTCAGCAATGCTGCCTGGCCAGCCGTGAGTCAAGATCAGAGGAGTGGCATCTGCGCGTACGGATCGGCGGTGCAGGAAGTGGATTCCCAGACCATCAATGATCGTGCGGAACTGGCCGATCCAGTTGAGACGCTCCTCGAACGACCGCCAGTTGTACTCGGTGCGCCAGTAGTTCACGACATCGACGAGGTCGGCGAGAGGAACACCCTGTTCCCAGCGGCGAGGATCGGGCGCGTAGCGACAGACCGTCTCGACCTCCGGCAGCCGCGCCGCGGCCAGTCGTGCCCGCAGATCGTCGAGGTCAGCTTCAGGTGCGTGGGCTTCGAATGCTTGCACGTCGCTGGTTGGACGGGGCATAAGACCTCCTGGCCATCGCGGAACCGGCTATGACCTATCACGAACCGGCTAAGACGGTTCTACTATGTCTTCGCGTCAGCGCGCAACCAGCTATGGTGGTTCCATGCGTACTGGGTTCCCTAACTTCCGCATCGGTACCGTGCTGGCGACCAGCTTCACGGGGACTCTGTCGGAGCGTCATGGCGACACTGTGGAGCGCATTCCCACGCCGCAGCGACTCGTCGACTGGCTGGCGGTGTATGGCCTCACCGTGGACTCCTGCACCACTGCCCAGCTCGAACTGGCCCATAGGCTGAGGGAATCGATTCACGCCGCCGCGACAGCAGCCGCGGTGCAGGACGCCCTCCCTGCGCCTGCCGTCCAAGTCATCAATGACTACAGCGCTCAGGGGCGAGCCGCGGCGATTCTGACGCCCGAGGGTAAGCGGCGATGGCGGCTCAGCTCGGCTTCCTGCGTGGAAGATGCCCTCAGCGTGATCGCCGCCGACGCGATCAGCATCATCGCAGGCGAACGAGACGGAAAATTGGCCTTGTGCGCATCGCCAACCTGCCAAGCCGCCTTCTTCGACACCAGCCGAAGCCGCACCCGCAGATGGTGTGACATGAACACATGCGGGAATCGCCAGAAGAAGGCGCGCTTCAATGCCAGCCAGCGCAAAAGCCCCAGATCAGCGGAGTGATCGTTACCTCGGTACATCCAAGTGGGCCCCACGCCTGCAGGATCAGGCTGCCGGGGCATCCGTGGGGCGCTTTGTAGTGCGGCTGCCTTTCGGTTCACGCCGCTCCGCGATCCAGCCGGGTGAGCACTTTCTGTAAACACCCTGTCGCTTTGGGTAATCGTGCGGTAGGCGTGTGCTGCATCCGCGCACGTTCTGCTTCCTGGGCTTGGGCCCGGACGCCCAGCGCGTCGGCTGCAAGGCGGGCCCGCTCGTACGGCGATGCGGCCCGGTTGCGGGTCAGCGGACGCAGCACTGCCTGGCCCTCGGTGTCGCGCGGGTACCGGGCGCGCAGGTCTGCGGGCGGACCTGCGCGCCGCCAAGCACGGCACACCGCGCAGCGGGTCTTTGACCGGCTGCGCGGTGCACGAGGGCGCGGCAGGCTCGCACAGCATCTGGACTGGAGCGACCCGAATTGCTGAGCACGTGACTGAACGGTGCTGGCATCGTGTGCCCCATGGCAACGATAGAAGATGCGTCCGAACCTGATACTTCCGTAGGTCGCGTCCCGATGGATCTGGAGGAGGCAGCATGGCTCTATCAGGCAGACGAGGTGTCTCCGGAAGACCTGCCGATGACCGCTGCCGAAGCACTCGCTGCAGGAGTGGATTCCCCGACACTCTGCGAGCTCGCCGGGTTGCCGCGCAACGCGGACTCCCGAGACATTTGCGACGCCTTCGAGCAGGCGCTCGCGGAACTGGGAATCGCGTTGCCCGATCCCGCCCGGGCCCAGCGCTATGCGCTCCGCAGGCTGGCCGTCAGGTTCGCCGCCGGGGAGGTGGCCCTCACCGATCTGGCATCGGATACGTGGTGGGAGATGGAGGTCGAGACCGCAGAGGAGCAGGCGTTCCTGGAACTGCTTCGGACGTGTGCGTGCTGCACCGAATACACGCTGGGGCTCGACCAGGAGGCATGGAAGTCCCAACTGCGACTCGCAGCGCTCGCTCTGGCTTCACACCCTGCGGTCGAGCCGGACAGCTTGCGGTGACATCAATAGGTACTGAGGACTTTCGTGCTGTAGCCGCGGGCGCCGGCCTTGGTCCGGAACCAGTGAGCCTCTTTCATCCTGTGCTGGAGGGTGAAATGGGCCGGTCAGCGGGTGTGGTGACGGGGCAGGGCCCTTCGTCGTTGGCGTGGTGATCTCACTCAACACACCGGTGACCGAAGGGCCCTGTGGTTCCGCATCCTGCCCATGCTCGATGTCCCGCACGAGCTGGTCGAGCATGTTTCCTGGCTGCTGTACGAACACCGCCGGGCTCGCAACACCCGCTGGCGCAGGCTCGACTGCTTCAAGCAAGCGCTTCTCACGCTGGTCGTGCAGGACATCCTTCGTGGGCATAGCGGGTTGTGGGCGGAGTAGCCGAAGAAGACGCCGGCCACCGACGAGGAGTGGCCGCTGGCTGCCTCTCGCAGTTCTTGCAGGCGGCGGCCGCTTGGTGCGTGGATGTACTGGCCCCAGCCATTGATTTGCCTGTGCGCGAGGTTGCTGTCCTTGACGCTAAGGGTTGACGGCTCAGGCACCCGCCCGCGTGACCAGCCGCCGCGTCGGTAAGATGCGGGCGATCACATCCCGGCAGCGGCTCGTGTGTGCTCCAGGCCGGGGCGTGTAGGTTCGAATAAGGGGAGCACTGTGGCTCTGGCAGAGCGGCCTTCGCTGGCGTGGGATGTCGCTGACCTGGTGGCTCAGCAGTTGCTAGTCGTGCCGAATCCCCTGGCCGCGTGGAACAGTGACACGTTCTGGGTCTCCGTGTGGGACTCGGACCCTGGACAGGTCCTTGTCTCCCTGCATGTTCCGCGTGAGAGCGCCGATCCGTTCATGCAGCTGAAGATCGGGTTTGCGGTGACCGAGGAAAGCCCCAAGCTCCAGGCCGAACATATCGTCGCCGCCGTCCGGCGCCCGCACCCCCTGAACGGCGCGGTGGTCTGCGCGGGCTATCGAGAGTGCGCCGAAGCCTTCGGGTATGTCTGGCCGTCGTCGCTGGAAGAGTGAGTCACCAGCCACCGGTCAACTTCAGTGGCCAAGGGCAGGGAGAGCCAGGTTCCGCCGGCCTTCTGCTCGGGCGGAGCCTGCTCCTGTCCCTGGTGCCGGGACCTGACCGTTTAGCCCTGCTCGATCCAGGACTGCTCGATTCCCACCCTCTCGTGCTTGTCGCAGTGCCCGCACCGAGTCGGATTGGCCTCCGGGGGAAGGGTGTCCCAGCCGACGCGCTCGACCGCCTGCCACCGCTCGTCGGTGAACGCCGCCCCACACTCGGTACAGCTCGGACGACGGGCGCAGCGCAGGAGAGGCTTCTGCTTCGCCCAGTCGGGAAGCGGCCCCGGGCGCTCCTGGCGGTCGGTCTCTTGGGCGACGGCGCCGGCCTTCTGCTTGCAGCCGTCGAACAGGTGCGGGTGGGAGTCCTTCGGGGTGCCCCAGTCCGTCGTCTGTGCCGCTTCCCACCGTTCGTCGCGACGCGGGCTCGGCTCCGGCTTCAAGGGCATCGCCGCCCGATAGCCGGCGTCGTAGCGAACAGTGGACCACCATCCCTTCCGAGGATGATGGGCCGCCGACTTCTGATGCCGTGTGGTGCTACAGGGGGGCTGCGGGCTCCCTGAGTGGTCTGGCAGGTCTCGCACCACCAGTAGGTGCCCGGCTTTCCGATCTTCGCTTCCGCCGGGCTGGGCGCGGCCGCTGTCCCGCAGGTCTCGCACACGGGCGCGTCGCCGTAGACGAGCGGAGCGTGCAGGGCCTTCTTCTGGAAGCTGGTGGCCTTGGTCAGCAGCTTGGAGCGCAGCTCCGCGTACTCCTTCGCGTCGCCTTCCTTGGCGGCCTGGACGAAGGTGTCCTTGGTGCCGGCCCGGTTGAGGGCGTTCAGAGCGGTGATGGCGTCGACACGTGTGGCGACAGGTATGCCGGCTCCGGACGGCAGCATGTCGGGAACGTCGCCGTTGCGCACCGGCGACGGAGCGGCGGCAAGTGCCGGACGCCGAAGGTGTACGCCTCCGAGGTGTGACGGCGCCGGGCGCCGGGCGGCGGGCGAGTCCGTCGAGCAGATCGACCTGATCATCCCTACCGGCAAGCGCAAGGGCCGGAACCCCGGCGCTCTCCAGTTCGAGAGCCGACCGGTCCAATCGCTCCAGGACCACCTGGGTTTCCCGCGCGTCCCGGCGACCAAAGATCAGGGCCGCCCGGTCCCGGAATCCCGACCACACCTCAGTGCCGGCCGCCGAAGCCACCGCCGCCCCGAACGCCGAAGCCAGAACAACCAACGCCTGGTCCAACATGTCATCCCCCCGCAAGGCGGCCAGCCCTCATGTCCCTATGCCGATAAAGCGTACCGAGCCGGGCACCTCACCGAACCGCCTCGGCAGACTTTAAATCGAGGGCAGATCGCGCAACGGCCGTCAGGCGTCTGCCCGGTCTTTGACGCCTCGGCCCCACAGCGGGCCGGTGTCGAGCTGTGCGCGAACAACTTGCCTAACCTGCCTCGACTGTTTGCTCGGTGCTGACCTGCATCATCGGGTTGACGCCCTAGATAACGATCGGGAGCGGTGCCCGTGCCCGGAGCCTGCGGCGGTGACCGGGCCGGGCCCTTGTGGTTGTGCCGGGCGTCATGTGCAGAGCGAACCGCCGGGCGTCATGGCGTTCTTCCGGGGCTTCGTGCAGCGACAGAGCCGGCACCGCAGTGCGGTTCAAAAGCCTGATCGACGGCGCTGGCAAGTAAGGCACGTAGCCGAACCGTTCACAGGGCTCCGCCAGACCGGGGCAGGGCAGTCAGCGTTTGACGCGGTTGCGGACGGCGAGGACTGCTAGGCCCAACAGGATGGGTTCGGTCAGGCGGGAGGTCATCTCGATGTAGGTGCCGGTGGTGGTCAGGTCTTGGCCGGAGGAGCGGAATACCACCGAGTTGAGGGTGATATTCAGGGCCTTCTCGAAGCGCTCGCCGGTGAACCGGCTGCCGGTGGGGTTTTTGGGATCGTCCTTGTCGATCTCGAAGGTGACCTCGCCCCCGCCGACCGGGACGGTGCCGGTCGCGGTCTGCTTTGGAGTGTCCCGGGCGAGGCCGAAACCCATCAGCAGGACGATGGTGAGGAGCATGGCCGACCCGAGCCAGGCCAGGGCCCGGGAGGCGCGCAGGCCGTAACCGGACAGCGCCCAGTACGCGGTCAGCAGTCCTCGTTCACTACGGGGGATGTCGTCGGCGTGGCGGCGCATCTCCATCTCCCCGTAGTAGAAGTCCGCCGCCCCTGGCTCGTGCTTGCCGTCCTCGAAGGCCTTGCGCAGCGCCCGGTACACCGGCGCCAACTGCAACGGCCCGGCCCGCCCGGAGCCGAGGACCGCCACGTTCCAGCCCCGCACGGCCCCCGGCCGGCCGGCGCGCCAGTGGTGTTCCTCGGCCAGGACGCGGCGCTCGGTGAACCGCACGGGCGGCCAGCGCCACCAGTGCACGGCGGGCGGGGCTGTGTCGAAAGTGCAGGCCCCCTCCAGGCGAAGTTGGTCCAGGTGGACCGTGCCGGCGAACAGGCACCCCGACAGGTCGAGGTCGGCCAGGACCAGATGGGCCGCGTCCACCCCACGCAGCGACGCCACCCGTGCCCCAGGGTCGGACGCGCTCGGAACGGGATCTTCGGCGAGCTGTCGGCCGTCGGTGAGCACGAACGGATCCGGCTCGGCGGCGATCGTGAGGGGGTACTCGAACACCGCATGAGCGAAGTCCACCGTGGCATAGCGCAGGCGGATCTCCGCTGTCGATGACCAGCGAGTGCGACGGCACTCCAGACGGCGCGCGACGAATGAGAGGGTAACCGGGCCGCCGAACACCGCACTGGACAGCGCAACCCGCCCAGCACATACCAAAGGCCCGAACTGGTCAGCCGATATGAAGGTCGCTGACTCGAAGACGGCGTCGCGCTCGAAGGTCGCCGACTCGAACCAGGCGTCGCCTTCGAAGGTCACGAACCAGAACCTGGCGTCGCCCTTGAAGGTCGCCGACCTGAACGCGGCGTCGCCCTTGAAGGTCGCCGACTCGAACCTGGCATCGCGCCCGAAGGTCACGGACCAGAACGCGGCGAAGCTTCCGAAGGTTGCCGACTCGAACCTGGCGTCGCCCTTGAAGGTCGCCGACTCGAACCTGGCGTCGGCTTTGAAGGTCGCCAACCAGAACCTGGCGGCGCCCTTGAAGGTCGCCGACTCGAAGACGGCGTCGCGCTCGAAGGTCGCCGACTCGAACCACGCGCCGCGCCCGAAGGTCGCAGACTCGAACCCGGCGACGTTTCCGAAGGTCGCCGACTCGAACCTGGCGTCGCGCCCGAAGGTCACGGACATGAACGCGGCGTCGCCCTTGAAGGTCGCCGACCCGAACACGGCGTCGCCCTCGAAGGTCGCCGACCCGAACACGGCGTCGCCCTCGAAGGTCGCCGACCCGAACACGGCGCTGCCCTCGAAGGTCGCCGACTGGAACGAGCCGTCGGCTAGGCGGGGGTGACCGGTTGCGGGGTCGCGGAGGGCGTTCAGTAAGGCGTTGAGCAGGGATCCGGTGAAGGTAGTGCCCCGGTGGTCGATGCTGGCGCCTGGTGTCAGGGCAGCCAGGTAGGCGTCGCGGTCGGCGTCGGGAAGGTGGGCGAGGCACGCGGTGCGGCCGGGGACGTGGACGCCACGGCAACCAACGGGGTCGTCAGCAGAGTCTGCACCGTGTGCGCAGTGCGGCCAGGTTGGCGGTTCGGATGTGCTCATGGTGCGGCGGCTCCACGGTGTCAGGTGCCCGTATGGACGCCGTGGGGACCGGAACGGTTCAGGCTCGACGCTGACGGGCAGCGTCGGAGATCGGCTCCCACCTTGCGAACATGCCGTACGTATCAGACCGTGCCAACGGCCCGCGATCCGCCGGCACGGCGCACCCATGTCCGTTTTAGGCTGGATCTCCCCATCGCTGGAGGCCGCCATGCCACGCCCCATCTGGAGCGGCGCCATTTCGTTCGGCCTGGTCAGCATTCCTATCCGGGTCATGAGCGCCACGGAGAATCAGAGCATCGCCTTCCGTCAGTTCCATGAGGCTGACGGCGGCCGGATCCGTTACCAGAAGGTGTGCGAGCTGGACGGGCAAGTCGTGCACCAGGGTGAGATCGGGCGCGGCTACGAGATCTCCCGCGACACGATCATTGCGGTCACGGACGCCGAGCTGGACGCCATGCCGCTGCCCACCGCGAAGGCCATTGAGATCGTCGCGTTCGTGCCGGCCGAGACCATCGACCCCGTACTCATCGGCGATTCCTACTATCTGGCAGCCGATGGCGCCGTCGCGGCGAAGCCGTACGTCCTGCTCCGCCAGGCCCTGGAGCGCTCCAGCAAGGTGGCCGTCGCCAAGTACACGTGGCACAACCGGGAACGTCTCGGCCTGCTGCGGATCAAGGAGGACGCGATCGTTCTGCACAGCCTGAAATGGCCGGACGAGATTCGCTCCTCGGAGTCTCTTGTCCCCAAGCCGGTGCCGGTGAACGATGAGGAGATCCAGGCTGCCGTCGACCTCATGGAGGCCATGGCCGTAGAGGACCTCAGTGGCTTCCGTGATCATTACCGCGAAGCCCTGGAAGATCTGACCGCGCCAAGGCCGAGGGTGCGAAGCCCGACGGGGCTCAGCCGGAGCCGGCCGCAGCCCCCGTCGTCGACCTCATGTCCGCACTGCTCGAATCCGTGGAGTCCGCACGCCAAGCCCGCGGCGAGGACCAGGCCGACGCGGCCGGCGATGAGGCGAGCGTCCACGACATGGCCGGGGCACGCGCCCGCCAAGAAGACCGCCAAGGCCCCGGGCAAGAAGTCGGCGGCAAAGAAGACAGCAGGGCGCAAGTCCAGCGCCTAGGTCAGCCAGCCTTACTCGAGGATGCCCAGTTCCGTGTCCGGGCGGCACAGGGAGCAGGGACTGACCCCGTCGTGCAGGGCCTGGATCGCATCCTGCCGGCTGATCGCCTTGCTCCGTACCTCGCTGCCGCCCATGGAACATGCGCCGACGTGCACGGCGACCGGCGTGTGGCCGTTGATGCTGATCTGCACCGCCCACTCCGGCGGCGGCTTCTGTCGCTCGATCTTCTCGTGAATGACGGCTTGCTGCTCCGGGTGCCGAATCCGCTCCCGCACCCGGGCCAGGATCGCGAGCAGGAAGGTCTCCAGCACGCGCAGGCGCGGCAGGTCCGGCGGGAGGTCAAACGGTGCGGACATGGCGGTGCCCCGCCTTCAGGTCAATCGGTAGGAGCGCCAGCGGCTTCCGCTGCGCGAGATCGCGCCGTTCTGCTCAAGCCGCTTCAGCTGGTACTGCACGGAGGAGGTGCTGGACAGGCCGACCCGGTCACCGATCTCGCGGACCGTCGGCCCCTCTCCGTACTCGTAGATCCACTCCCGGATGCAGGCCAGAACCTGCTCCTGCCTCGCGGTCAGGTGACCCATCACGGCACATCCCCCCTCGTTCATGGGCGCGTACCCGCTGGGACAGGGCGGCCCGAGCGGTCGAGTGATCGGCCGGGGTGGACCAGAAGGGATGCCAGAGGAGCCGGTTGGAGAGGTGCAGCAAGCGGCGCCGCAAGGCCGTCGTGCCGCCCGGGTGAGGAGCAGCAAGCGCTGCGTACGTACGGGCCCAGTCGTACTGCACCTGCGCCAGGTCGGCAGGGAACGTGGAATGCGCCATGGCTCAAATTAGACCACGTGTTCGAATGTCGATGCACGGGCGCAGGTCAGCCCTGTGCATGCAGCTGTATGTGGCCAGCCCGTCCGCTCCGTTCTGCGGCGAAGGTGCAGCGCTCTCGCAGGGCGCGGCCGGAGTGCGGCCGGGGCAGCGCTCTGGGCCCGGTGGGGGGGTGACGGCAGCGGATCACAGGTCGGGCGGGGACGCCCCGGAGGGCCTGGCGGCCCTCCAGGATAGTCTGGCGGGCGCCTTCGGCGCGTTCACCGGCACTCAGCCCGCCCGTGCTGACGTCACCCTCGTCCGCGTCGTCTACTTCTGATCTCGCAAAGAGCCCCGCCCTCACCTCCGCAGGGGAGGACGGGGCTCTTGTGCGTACCGAGCCACTGCGGACCCCGACGTCGGATCCGCCATATAGGTGAAGACGAGTCCGCGTGGAGGGTGTCGGTTGGCCACACAAAATCGAACACGCGTATTATTGTGCGGTGGCTATGTACGACTTCCCCGAAGACCTTCGCGCAGCTCAGCTGCGTCTGCATCAGACGTGGGCGGAGTACGAGGCCCTCGGCCGCACGCTCCCTTGGTCGGTGGAGCCTTCCGAGGGATGGACGGCTCCGAAGGTTCTCTACAGCGACGCGGAGCCCCGCAGTCTGCCGCCCAGCACTGGGTACAGCGACGAGCAGAAGGCGGAGGTTGCCCGTCTGCGCCGTGAGCTCCTCGAGTTGTCGGCTGAGGTGTCGACGCATCCCTACTGGGAGACGGTCGAAGCCGGCAAGAGGGTGGATCAGCGGATGGCGCTGAAGCATGTGCACGAGCACGAAGCCGACGTCTGCCGGGCCGAAGCGGCATAGCGACGCCCGTTCCGCCCGGTCGCGCTCCGGCGGCACCCGTCGTAGACAGAGGTAGTGCTGCGTCCCCCGGTGCAACCGATGCTCGCTCAGTCCCGCGAGACTCTCCCGCGCCCGGGGGTGCTGCCGGGTGGGCTGGCCCTCGAGGCCAAGTTCGACGGTTACCAATGCCTGCTCTTCACCTCAGCCCAGTAGGGCGACCCCGTGCTGGTGCATTCACGCCGCGGCAGTCTGATCCAGCGCCACTTCCCCGACCTCGTCAACGCTGCCAGGCAGTTGCCGCACGGCTGGGTCCTCGACGGCGTTATGCGACCTGTACGGGTGTCTCAGACCCAAGGTGTCTCAGGCAATGCACCTCCGTACACGAGACGCATTCGCCTCCGATGGTTCGGGGAGCCGAGGAAGGCAATAGGGCCATGCGGCCGTCGGCGCGGCGCGCATAGCCTGCGCGAATGAAGCGGATTCAGCGAGCGGTCGGCGCGGTCGTCGGCTCAGCGGTGGGCGACGCCCTGGGCGCTCCCTTCGAGTTTGGCCCCCCGGGAGCCTTCTCCGCGCGGTTCCCCGCGCCTGGTGCCGGTGGCGAGATGTGTGGAGGCGGTGGCTGGGACCCCGGCGAGGCCACTGACGACACGCAGATGGCTGTCCTGGTCGCGGAGTCCCTGCTGGAGAGGAGCGGACTGGATCTGCCGGACATCTTCGCCCGCTTCCAGCGGTGGGCGGCATCTGCTTTCGACGCAGGGCTGACGAGTTCACCAGGCTGTGGTCGGCGGCGTTGAACCCCTGCTCGCGCCCACCGCTAGCGTTGACCGAGGCAAAAGCCGTCAGCACAGCGGGGCAAACTCGGTACGCCCCAGGCATGCAAACCCCTGGGGGCCGGCAGCCAACCACTGCGGCCGGCCCCCAGGGGCCTGTTTTGCTCCACTCACTCGTCGTTCGTCTGCCCACGCACAACGGTCCCTAACATCCGCAAAGACCAGACCCGACCGTGACCCACAGCCGAGCAGCGCCGTTGTATGCGCGACGCGTGTGTAGCTATCCGTCCCCCACGGACCCGCGTTGTGAGGGCCCTGCCGCCCCTGCAGGGCCCTCACCCCCTCGGCCAGGCAGCGGCTTGGCCGACGAGCTGGTCCCAGCGGCCGGCTGGGGCAGATCGCCCGCGCTTCGATCGCGATCCGGGCCCGTAACGATGTTCGCCGTACGCCGCTACGCCCTCGGGCGACCGCCGCGCCCTCATGTGTGCCGAGACCGCAGGCACTGCCACCCTCGCAATCACCGAACTGGGCCTCGTACCCGCATGGGTGACCGTGACGGCGCTGGACGCCCGCCAGGACGCGGCCCAGAATGAGGGGACGTGACCTGCGTGCGGATCGGAGACGCGGTCGGCCTGTCGCATGCGACGGATCGCCGCCAGCTCGCTCAGATCGATGCCATCAAAGGTGGGCGGTAATGAGCACCCCGGAAGCATTGTGTGTCGTCACCCGGATCACCGGCCGCCGGGCGGTAGTGACACTGGCGGGAGAAGTCGGCCTGCCCAACGGCCCGCGCCTGCGCGCAGCCGTGGACGTGGCCCTGGGCTCGGGCGCGCACCTGATCGAGGTGGACTTCACCGGGGTGTCCTTCTGCGACTGCTCCGGGCTGTCCGTGCTGATCGACGGCCGGAAGAAAGCACGGAAAGCCGACGTCGGCTTCGGCGTGAGCCACGCCGAAGCCCCGGTGGTCAAGCGCCTGTTCGCCCTCGCGGGTGCCGACGACCTCCTGCTGACCGAAACAGCCGCCGCCTGACCACGCGCGCTCGCACAGGAGACCGCTACCAGCGGGACGAACGGCACCGCGATGGACGGCTCGCGAGCGCCGAGGTGTGACGGCCGTAACAGGCATGGGCAAGCATGTTCGGGGCAAGGAGGCGGTCATGAGGCCGGGTGACCAGAACAGCGAACCCCCGACAGGGGACGCATCGCTCGAGGACGCTGCGGACGCGGCGGCGGCCCAACTCGCGACAGACACCGCGGCTGCCATCGCCTCCCTGCGACCCCAGGCAGCCCGCTACATCGCCGGACAACACCCCCTCGCCGCAGACAGCGACTGAATACCCCCACCGCGCAGCACTCCCCCGCCTCGCTTGCGCCCACCCGGCAGCCAGGCGAGGCCGGCGCTGCGCACACTCCGGCCAGGGAACGCCCAAAGGCCTCGCGGCGGTCCACGAAGGGGCCGGGCCGCCTGGCGGCGGTTGCGCGAGCGGCGTCGGCTGGCACAAGGTGGCCGGCCCAGTCTTCGCGCGCCTTAAGGCCAGCCACCCACTCTTCGTACGTCCGCACCAGGCAGTGCGCCAAGACGCCACGGCGCGCCGGCCGCCCACATCACCCAGGTGCCGAGCAGGGGGCAACTCTGCTTCAGCGGGGCAGGTCTTGATCCAGCGGTGAGCAGGTCCGCGCTTGTGGGCGGGTCAGTCGGTGGCGTTGCTTGTTTTGCGCCGTTCACCGCGTGGGCCGCGTTGTCGAGTGCAGTGCAGTTGCCGGGCCACCGGCTTGGCTAGGCGCTCAAGGCTTGGGTGGCGCGGTAGACGCGCAGTTTGCGTCGTGTGGTCAGAGGTGGGAGGCCGGGCAGGATGAGGCGTCGGGAGCGGTGGCCGGGTCCGACGGCGTGTATGTCGGCGATCGGCCTGCCGATGTGGTCGTCGAAGGGGACGATGTCGCCCACGCGCAGTTCCCACGGCAGGAGGTCTATCGCCACTGTCCCGAACGGGTGCCGCGGCAAAGCAGGGGCGACGGCCGGTGCGGTAGTGATGCAAGTGGGAGCAGACTCTACCGCGATGATCCATGGGCGATTCACGCCCGCAGCTCTACCCTCCAGCGCAATGGGCTATGCGAGGCTCATGCCGATATGTCTCCTCGGCCCGGGCCAGTGCGCGTCGCCTGTGCTCCCCCGGCCAGGAGACGAAGCAAGCAGGCAGGCGTGGCCAAAGACGGGTGTTGCGCCCCGATGTCCGCCGTTGTCCCGCCGTTGTACCGGCCTGTCATCCACGGCGGTCAGGCGGCTGTCCACTGGTTCACGCTGGTACGGACAGGGCCGTCAGGTAGCCGGACAGAGCCGCGGCGGTGGCGGCGAGAGGGAACCGGGCGCCGAGCTGCCCGTCCGGGCGGACGACGAAGCCGGTCGAGCCGTCGGGGCCGTAGAGCCGGGCGAACTCCCCGGAGGCGTCACGGTATCCAGGCACTGGCAAACCGTCGGGGACGGTCCGTACGGCTTCGCGGGCGAGGACGGCAACAATGTGCGGGCCGGTCCCGTGACCGAGACCGGTGGGGGTGCCTCGGCCGCCGGCCCCGAGCGGCATTCCGGCAGCCCCGGCTGCTGCGGCGGCTCCGGCCAGGTCGGCGGTGTCGGTCGCGTACAGCAGCAGTACGTGACCCGCGCGGCCGCGCAGGATGTCGAGCAGGCGCAGGGGGTAGGTGGCGAGCGGTGCGGTCAGGCCGGCGCAGTCCGGGGCCCGGTCGCCGGGCTGGGGGGCGCTGTCCGGTCCGTGGGGACCGCGGGTGAGAGGGCCGCCCCGGTAGCCGACGAGCAGTTGCGCCTCGCGGAGCATCATGGTCCGCGGATCGTCGCCGTCGCCTGCCACGCCGTGGGTAGCGTGGCGGACGGTCCGGCCGACGACTTCTTCCCCGACCGGGCGGCGTTCGGCGTCGTAGCTCGCGAGCAGGGCGGGGCCGGCTTCGCCGCGGACGACGAGGGCGAGTTTCCAGGCCAGGTTGCAGGCGTCCTGGATGCCGGTGTTCATGCCCTGCGCGCCGGTCGGCGGGTGGATGTGGGCGGCGTCGCCCGCGACGAACACCCGCCCTTCGGCGTAACGGTCGACGATGCGGTGGCTGATGCGGAAGACGGACGACCAGCGCATACGGGAGACGGCACCCGGCACGGGAGCAAGGTGGTCGACGACCGCCTGGATGTGGGACAGCTCCGGGGCACGGCCGCCGTCCAGGCCGTGCGCCGGGCCGCGCCCGGCGGCGGGTTCGAGGCCGTGCGCCCCGCCGCCGCCCTGTGCGGGCGAGCCGTCCGCCGCCCGGGTGGAAAGTTCGGGCGGGACCCGCATCGACATGCGGTATCGGTTCGCGCCGGGCAGCGGGACACAGATCAGCACATCGTCGGTGGTGCCGTCGTCGGCGCGGTGGCTGGACCGTAGGGCGTACCCGTGCGGCAGGTCCAAGTCCGCCTCGACATCGGCCAGCATGTACTCCTCGGCGAAGGCCCCGCCCTCGAAGGTGAGCCCCAGCCCCTTGCGGACGATGCTGTGCGCACCGTCGCAGCCGATCAGATAGCGGGCACGGACCTCTTCTGCAGCCCCGGTGGCAGTGCCCAGCCGGGCAGTGACGCCGCCCGCATCCTGGGCGAACGACAGCAGCTCGGTACCGCGTTCGATAACCGTGCCCAGGCCGCAGACGTACTCCTCCAGGAGGCGCTCGGTCTCGTACTGCGGCAGCGCGGCGAACCCGTAGGGCACCTCCGACGGCAGCGTCAGGTCGATCCGCGCCTGCTCCCGGCCATTGACGTAGATCAACTGTCCGCGCAACGGAACGGCAGCCTCCAGAACAGCGCGTACCAGGCCCATCCGGTCCCAGGTCTCCAGAGTGCGCGGCTGGATGCCGACCGCCTTGGCGTACGGGAGACGGGCCGGCAGCCGGTCCACGAGACGGCAGCGCACTGCATGGCGGCCAAGCTCGGCGGCCACACTCAGCCCGACCGGGCCGGCCCCGGCGATCAGTACATCGGCTGTGCTTGTTGCCACGGTGCCTCCCGGTGCCTGGCGCCGGACCGGTCTCGTGCTTCCATCGTCGCCCGGCGGGACGTGGGCGGCGAGTCGGGCCGCACCGGGCCAGGCGACACCGCCTCCCCGCTCGCGAGCCGAAACCGGCCAAGACCGCCGCCAGCCGGTAACCGGCAACGGCCTCTTCGTCCGGCGACCGGCAACGGCCCATTCCACACTGCGCGCAGGCAGCGGGCACCCCGAGACGTGCCCCGTCGCAGGTCCACGCCCCCCGTGGCGACGAGCCCCGACGACGAGGCGGGGAGGACCCACGCGACGCCACCATTGGTGTTGCCGCCCGCCGCCACTGCCAGCAGGCCGAACAAGCCGTCCTTGTTGGCATCGATCAGCCGCACCAGGTCGCCGCAGCGGTCCGAGGTCTGCGCACCGCCAGGGATGTCGGGGCGATTCCGGTCAAACTGCGCGCCCCGGTCGCCGTCAGCCCACCCGGCGCTCCGCGCACCGGCTGGGCTGGGACAAGCTCACCAGCGTGCAGCAATGGATGTGCGAACACGTTGGGGCAGCTTGTCTGATCCGCCGGGCGGCACCCAACGGCTTGCCGGCCAGGTAGTACGGGCGGTCTAGGATGCGCTGATGCAACCCTTCGCGCCGCCGCGGATTCCGGCGAATGATCTCCGGCCCGGCCGTCACTGGTATGCCACAGCGGCCTTGATCGCCGTCGTACTGATCGCGGCGGGTGCGGTCATCGGCGTGTACCGGTTCTACAACGTGATCGACGCGGTGGACACCGACCATCACTTCGCTAACGGTGACACCGTCGCCCTGCGGCTCGAGCCGGAGAGCGAGAAGGCGATCTGGATCACGGACCAGGAATTCGGCCCGTCGGCCGCCCCGAAGTGCAGGATCACCGGGCCAGGCGACCCCGGCCTAACCGATCCGGGAATCGACGTGTTCCTCACTCGTGAGGAGACCTGGAATCCGCTCTACAGCATCGACGTGCCACGAACAGGCGACTACGAAGTCACCTGCTCGTCCGAAGCGCTCTCCAAGTACGCCATCGGGGACTCCGGAGGCTTTTTCACGTTCGTGGGCTGGCTGATACTGGCCATCGCTCTGCCCACCCTCGGAATCGGCATCGGCGTTGTCCTCGCCCTCGTCACCGCCGTCCGCCGCATCCGCCACCGCAAGCGGCTGTTCGCCGCACGCCACGACTCCACTGGCGGCCACCCCGCGCACACCAGTCGGCGCCCGGCCCCGGTACCGGCCGACAGCGAACGCCGCCCTGCGCTCCGACAGACTTGATCCCACCAGCAACGGTGATAACGATCATGGTTCGTGGGCCGTGGCCCGCGTGGTGGGCCCGGGTCAAGCGCGGGTCTGTGGTGGCTGTTTCCAGTGGTGGTGCCGGGCTCGCCGGTTCGTACACTGACGAAGGTGGAAGACCATACGGCCACCAGGATTGCTGCCCGTCCGGCGCCCGCCTTGCGGCAGTACGTCAGCTCGTATGTCGGTTTCGACCTTCGCGGGTTCCCGGCGGGGGTGCACTGCGGGCCGCCGGGCCGCGCGCTCACTGCGGTGATCAGCCTGTCCGACCCTTTGGAGGTGGGGGCGGGCATCGACGACGGGGCACCGGTCACCCGATTCGGCAGCGTGGCAGGCGGTCTGATGTGCCGGTCCGTCGCCATCCACCACGACGGACGCCAGCACGGCGTGCGGGTGTCGCTGACACCGCTCGGGGCTCGGGCCGTCTATGGCATGCCCGCCGCTGCGCTCACCCACCAGCTGGTCCCCCTCGACGAGCTTCTCGGAGCGCTTGGCGTCCAGTTGGTCGACCGGGTGCGAGTGGCGGCAACATGGACCGCACGGTTCGCTGTGCTGGACGAGTTGCTCCTGCAAGCCGTCGGCCGCGGCGGCGGCCGCGTGCCCCCGGTGCGCCCCGAGGTGGCCGAGGCCTGGCGCCGCCTCGTCGCCGCGCGGGGCCGCGTCCACGTTGGGGCGGTCGCCGCAGAATTGGGCTGGAGCCGCCGGTACCTCACCGAGCGGTTTCGCGGTGAGGTGGGCCTGTCACCGAAGACCTTCGCTCGAGTTCTGCGCTTCGAGTACGCGCACCGACTGGCGACGGCGCAGGACCCGCTCCCGTGGGCCGACGTGGCAACCGTCTCCGGCTACGCCGACCAGGCCCATCTCGTCCGGGACTGGCGTCAGTTCACGGGCCGACCCCCGACGGCCTGGCGTCGCGGCGAAGTCCTCCTCGCAACCGGGTAGTCCCCAACCGGCTGCCCGTCGTCGCGCCGGCTTGCGTTCCCTTTCCTTCAAGACCACCCGATCACCGTCCTGTCACGATCGTCGGCATGAGACTCATCAACCACGAACACAACGCCATCGACCTGCGAACCACCCCCGTGCACCTCGGGCTGGGATCGACAGCGCAACCCGTCGAGGGCTTCGCCTGGGACCCTCAGGTGCTCCAGGCATACAGCGCCGCAGTCGCAGCCGACGGCGCCGAGGGCCGGATGGTGACGATATTTGACGGCGACGGTCCCGGCGACGACTGGGAGCGCCACCCTGCCGGTGACGAACTGGTCGTCTGCCTCAGCGGGTCGGTGACGGTCACCCGCGATGCGGACGGGAAGCCCGACCGCGTTGTGCTCGGGCCGGGCGAGGCCACAGTCAACCCGGCCGGGACGTGGCACGCGGTCGACATGACGGGGCCGTCGACCATCCTGACCATCACCGCCGGCCTGGGCACCGACCACCGCCCCCGGACCGACACCCTCCCGACCGAACACGTCGGCACGCACGGCCCGCAAGCGCCGTGACGACACCCACCGCGTGCCTCGGCGACAACATCACCGAGCGGACCTCAGCACCGACTACCCGGACCTTCTCGAACGACGCCACCCTCCCGGCGACGTGCGGCTCCCCCCTTCCTGCCCTCAGGTTCCCGGCTTGCGGCCGGTACATGACCAGGCTGCGCCGATTTCCTCGGCGTGACTTCCCCGACTTGGTGCCCGCACTGGGGCGCTTGGCTCTGTACGCGGGAACGGGGGTCGTTTGTCGATGAGCCCGGGAGGCGCTCTGACGGTGGCCAAGTCGATGTTCACGAGTTTAGGAGGCACTCGCCACTGACTCGATGGGTGCATGTACCGGTGTGCCCGGAGCCCAGTGGCCGAGCCTCGTGGCCCGCGTCGCCGGCATCGTCACCGGCTACAACCAGGTCGGCGGCTGGAGTTCAATCGTCGAACACGTTCAGGAACTTGGTGGAAGCCCACCGAAACTCCTCGTCATCGTCGCGCGACTCCAGCAAGTCGGCCTCCACGAGCGCCAAGAGGGTGGCGTGGAGAGCTCGCCCAGCCGGGTTGTCTTCCCAGAAGATCCTCTTGCTCTTCGAGAAGGGAACGTCAGCCGTGAGCACACCGAGGCTCAACCCCAGCTCGTATGCGGCCTGGTCCCAGTAGACCCAGTCCTCCAGCGCTTTCGAGAAGACCATTTCAGTCCTCACCCTTCTCCTTGTTACGGTTCCGTTCGAGTCCAGAGGTCGCGCGCCGGACCGTGAGTGACTCCCAGACTCATTGATCGTGGAACAGGGCCGCGCGGTGACTCCCGAAGCCGTCGACGAAGGTCACCCGTTCTGGCGGACAAAGGCAGGGCGCTCTGGCGTCAACGGATCGAATTGGCACAGTGACTGAGCGCGGCTTGCAGGATGCGCTGCCTTCTGGCGCCATGCTGGAGATCGGAGCCGCGTCAGGCGCCCCTTACTCGGCCTCACTGCCGGTAGCCCTCCAAGAAGCGACCGATGCGGCTGATCGCGGCGTCCAGGTCCTGCGCGCGCGGCAGGGTGAGGATGCGGAAGTGGTCGGGGCGGGGCCAGTTGAAGCCGGTGCCCTGGACGACCTGGATCTTCTCCCGCAACAGCAGGTCAAGGACGAACTTCTCGTCGTCGTGGATCGGATGGACCTTGGGGTCCAGGCGCGCGAAGGCGTACAGGGCGCCCTTGGGCTTGACGCAGGAGACGCCGGGGATGGCGTTGAGCTTCTCCCAGGCCATGTCGCGCTGCTCGTGGAGCCTGCCCCCGGGCAGGACGAGGTCCTTGATGCTCTGGCGACCGCTGAGTGCGGCCTGGATGGCGTGCTGGGCCGGCACATTGGCGCACAGCCGCATGGAGGCGAGGGTGAGCAGGCCTTCGAGGTAGTTCTTGGCGTGCTGCTTGGGGCCGGAGACCACGAGCCAGCCGCTGCGGAACCCGGCGACGCGGTAGGCCTTGGACAGACCGCTGAAGGTCAGGCACAGGACATCGGGGGCGAGGGCCGCGGCGGTGTGGTGGACGGCGTCGTCGTAGAGGATCTTGTCGTAGACCTCATCGGCGAAAACCATGAGGCCGTGGCGGCGGGCGAGGTCCAGGATGCCTTCGAGGAGCTCGCGCGGGTAGACCGCGCCGGTGGGGTTGTTGGGGTTGATGAGGACGACTGCCTTGGTGCGGTCGGTGATCTTCGCGGCCATGTCGTCGAGGTCGGGGAACCAGTCGGCGGACTCGTCGCAGATGTAGTGCACGGCCTTGCCGCCGGCGAGAGTCGTGACGGCCGTCCACAGCGGGAAGTCCGGGGCCGGAATCAGGACTTCGTCGCCGTCGTCGAGCAGCGCCTGGACCGACATCTGGATGAGCTCGGACACGCCGTTGCCGAGGAAGACGTCGTCCACGCCGACATCCGGCAGACCGCGCTCCTGGTAGTGCGCAGCCACCGCCCTGCGGGCGGACAGGATGCCCCGGGAATCGCCGTAGCCATGCGCCTGGGGGAGGTTGCGGATGATGTCCTGCAAGATCTCCTCGGGGGCCTCGAAGCCGAAGAGCGCCGGGTTGCCGGTGTTGAGGCGCAGGACGCTGTGGCCAGCCTCCTCGAGCGCGTTCGCGTGCTCGATGACGGGTCCGCGGATCTCGTAAAGGACGTTGGTCAGTTTGCCCGACTGCTTGAACTCCATGCTTGGTTTTACCAAGTAGGAGCTTGGAAAGTCCAACCTTTTCGCTAAGCTGCTCTCATGCCGCGCCGAAGCTATGACCAGTACTGCCCCATCGCCCGCGCCCTGGACCTGGTGGGCGAACGCTGGGCCCTTCTGCTCGTTCGCGAACTGCTCGCCGGCCCTCGCCGCTACACCGACCTCCACGCCGACCTCCCCGGCGTCAGCACGGACGTCCTGGCCTCCCGCCTCAAAGACATGGAACGCGAAGGCCTGGTCACCCGCCGCAGAATTCCGCCCCCTGGCGCCGCACACGTCTACGAACTCACCGACCGCGGACGTGAACTGCGCCCCGTGCTCACCGCCCTCGCGACATGGGGCACACCCGCCCTCGGCGAGCCGCGCCCCACCGACGCGGTACGGGCCCACTGGTCCGCAGTACCCAACACCCCACCCCCTTCAGACCCAGCGGAGGTCGTGGGCAGCTGATCCTCCGGCAGCTGCCTGTGACTGAGTGCTGCAAATGGCGGGCTTCGCCAACTGCAGCGCATTGTCGAGAGCCAACCCTTGGCTCGGTGGACACGACCGCGACATGCACCGATCCGCGCCAAGTGCACCGGGCTTGCGTTGGTAGCCACCGGTCCCTCGGCTCGCATGGAAGCAGCGGACCGGCGAGCTACTTACTGACTTGAGCTCGTCGGGGTGAATCTTCGCGAAGTCCCTGATTGGTGTGGGTGGGTGGCTGTATCCGTGGTGTGTGAGATATGCGGATGGGGGCGGGCTGACGCCTGCGGGGCGTCGGCGTCGGGAGTCGGTAAGGATGCAGGCGGTTGAACTCTTCGAGCAGAGAGTCAAGCCGTCGGAGGTTGCGCGACGGCTGCGGGTGAGCGTGAAGTCGGCTTATCAGTGGCACCAGTTGTGGCGGGACGGTGGCGTCGAGGCTCTGGTTTCCCGCGGTCCGAGCGGGTCGCGGTGCCGCCTGTCCCCGCGGTCTTTGGAGAAGCTGGCCGTGTATCTGGAGCAGGGGCCGGCCGCGCATGGGTGGGTGGAGGATCAGGTGTGGACCGCATCGAGGGTGGCCACGCTGATCGGCCGCAAGTTCCACGTCTCCTACAGCGTCTCGGGCGCCACCCGGTTGATGCACCGGCTCGGCTTCAGCCCGCAGGTCCCCGCCCGGCGGGTCGCTGAGCGTGATGGGCAGGCCGTGAGCGTGTGGAAGGAGGCGACCTGGGCGGAGGTAAAAGGACCCGGGCGGCCTGCGGGGGCTACATCTGCTTCGAGGACGAAGCCGGCTTCACCCGCAGACCGCCAAGGGGACGGACCTGGGGCCGACGAGGACGCACCCCCGTCGTGACCGTCAGCGGGCGACGCTCGGGACGGCTGTCGGTGGCCGGGCTGATCGCAATGCGACCGGGGTCTCGGACCCGGCTCTGTCACCGTCTGCGGACTCATCCCGCGGGCAAAGGCAAGCGTCGCAGTATGGGCGAGCGGGACTTCATCGCGCTGATCGACGGAGTCCACCAGCTCGTGCGGGCACCGATCGTCTGATCTGGGACCGCTTGAACACCCACGTCTCGCGAAGGATGCGGGACCTCGTCGCAGAGCGGGAATGGCTGACCGTGTTCCTGCTACCCGCCTACTCACCCGACCTGAACCCCGTCGAGTGGGTATGGGCCCACATCAAACGCAGCCTGACCAACCTCGCCGTCATGGCCCTCGACCAGCTCGAAGCCCTCGTCCGCAACCGGCTCAAACGCCTCCAGTACCGGCCTCACACTCTCGACGGCTTCATAGCCGGCACCGGCCTGACCCTCGACACACCAGCCTCACCCTGACAAGCCGAACTCAGTAACGCTATTGGCCGCGCCCCAAGACCTGTCAGACCCCGGACACGCCATGCCGACTCTTAGCTGGTCGGAGCCGTCGCCCGAGCCCGGGGACAGCCGCGTTCTTCGCTTCTGCCTTCCGCCACCTTCTGCTTCAACCGCGGATCATCCGCCAGCTGGACAGGGAGTTTAGTGGTCCTGTCGAGCTGCGCCTCCATGATCTGCTCGATGGTGACCTCAGCGTCCTTGTGAGGATCATTGTCCGGGCTGCGCAAGACAGCGCACCGCAGGTCCGCCAGGTCCAGATCCGCATTGTGCAGTTGCGCTCCAGTCAGATTGGCGCCGCTCAGGTTCGCCGAGGCCAAGTTGGCTCCAGATAGCTCCGCGCCCTGTAGGAGTGAGCCCTCCAAATGGGCGTCGTCCAACTGGGCGCTGCCAAGCTTCGCCTTGCGCAGATCGGCTCTGTCCATGTCGGCGAGGGTGAAGGTGACGCCATTCAGATTCGCGTTGCTGAGTTGCGCGTCATCCAGCTGCGCGTCTTGGAGATAGGCGCCGGTCAGATCGACCTGCCCTTTGCCGTCATGGCGGGGGTCGCGCGTGGCGATGACGGAGAGGGCCGCGGCCACATCATTGGTCGGGACAAGCGGGCCGTCAGTGCCCCGCCCGGGCTGGGGTGCCTGGAGCCGGACGTATGCGGAGAGCACGCTGATCACTGTCTTCTGGTCCCTGTGGGAGTCCTGCATCAAGCGTTCTAGCGCGTAGATGCCGCCCATGCGTACGGCGGTCGACTCCTCGTCGAGGTGGCCAACGGCTTTGTTGTATCGGTCGGTGATCTGCCCTTCACGAGTGATTGCCAGTTCGTTCTTTGCTTCGCTGATCGACGTCAAGGTGTAGCCGGCAGCGGCCAGAGCGCTCCCAGCTGCCAGGAGCGTCGCGATGCCCTCTAGCCGCCCCCACCAGGTCGAAGTTCCATCAGGGTTCGTGCTTGTCACCATTCGGCTGTTCCACCCGCAGGGCCACCAGATTCGCGCCTCGCTGTCTTTTGGCCTGCACCACCTATCTCCATACCGCCTGTTGGCTCAACAGCTGGCGCATCGGGCTCTTGGCTGGGGAGGGCGCGGCCTGTGGATCGGTGGTGCAGCAGTGGGCTGAGCTGGAACCGGCGTTCAGCGCCGGGTCTCGTCGAGCTGCTGAAGCTGACACGCTCGAGGAAGCGGAGCAGCTCCACCCGCGACGGTTCATCGGACACCAAGGGAGCGGCGCAGCGACGACGGCTTCCTGAGCGAGGTCCAGCGAAGTGTGGCTGATCAGGTCAGGAGACGATAAGGAATGGTCACTGCTCCGCCCTGTTCTCCGTCTTGTCGCGTCGCTGGCGCAGCTGGGTGTGAAGGTTTTCCTTGGCCTTACCGACGTGGTACTCGACGGTGCGCCGGTCCATCCCCATGTACCGGGCGATCTGTTCGATGGGGTACCCGACGAGGTAGTGCAGCGCGATGACAGTGAACTGCCGGGAGGGCAGTTCCAGGATCGCTTCGTAGAGGCCGGTTGTACTGGGTGCGACTTCCAGGCGGGTGCGAATCGCCTGCAGGCCGCTCGGGATGGCGTCTCCTTCTTCGAGTCGGCGCGCTACACAGCGGTTCAGGACTTCGAGTGCCTGCTGTGCAAGGTTGTCCTCCTGCAACAGCTCATGCCATGCGGCAAGGATTTCCAGGAACGCCTTGTGCACTACCTCCTCAGCCGCAGGCCGGCTGCGCAGGTGGAGTTCCGCGAAGTGGTGGAAGAATTCCTGATGCCCCAGGTAGAAGGCTTCGAATTCGATGGGGAGAGCGACTTCGCCTGGTCGGCCGCCGCGGTGCGCGGTGCGCAGTTCGATGACGTGGTGCACGGTGCGGGCTTGGCCGGGTGGGGTTCGCTCTCGCAGCCGCCGGCCAGCCGAGCCGCCCAGTGAGGACTTCTCCAGTAGTGCGTCGAAGTCATCGTGCCGGTGGCTGGCCATCCTGATCACCTTCTTCTCTGTCCCGCTTCATCTGCATTCGCAACCGGTAGAGCACTCCCTCGACTCCCCTGACCGACTTCGCGTTCACAAGCAGGCGGATCTCCTCCTGCGAGTAACCTTCGGAGGTGAGGGCGACGATTGCGCGCGCCCGGAGGTCTTTGATGGTCTTCAGGCGATCCAGCGCTTCCATGTTGCCCAGGACTTCGTCGGCCACGCTGATGCGGGGCGGAATCTCGTGGGTCTCCTTTTGGCGCTGCTCGACGAGGCGCTGCCTTCTATGGGCGACGCGATGCCGGCGGAACTCATTGGGAAAGTCGTAGGCGCAGGCGCCCATGAAGTAGGTGGCGATGCTCGCACCGCCCTCAAAGGTCCACCCGCTTTCGAGGAGGGCGCGCTGCCGGAAACGAGGCAGGGCACAGGCTACGGTCATGGTCGCGAGCTGTTCGCGCAGTTCGCTGTCCGATGCCAGGTCGTCCAGGTCGAACTCGGTCGGGTTGAGGCTGTAGCCGCGGTTGGCGACCAGCTGGAAGATGAACCCGGAGTACATCCAGCCACGCAGAACGGACATGCCGTAGCGGATCAGCTCATTGATGAACTGGTCGTACCGCCGCCCTTGGTAACCGTCCTGGGCCAGTAGGTCCAGGAGCTGCTTGTCGTTCATCCTGCGGTCGATGCTCCGCTGCAGTTGCTCGGCCTTGCGGCTGTGGCGGTCAGGCATCTGGCGCAGGTCGTCTGCAGACACGGGTGCGCCCAGGTCACGAATCGCGAGCCGACCTGAAGGTTGTAGGTCTCGGGCGCGATCGGCCGCAGACTGCCCGCCCGCGTCGTCGCCCTGCATCCCCGCTCCCTCCGCTTGGCCTGGTCGGCTTTGATGCGAACGTCGCCTTCTAAGTGCTCCAGGCGGAGCTACCCCACGGAACTTCTCAAGATTTTTTAGGGGTCCTCCAATCAGAGACAGTCCGTGGGGTGCAGGGCCGGTTGCGACGTAGGAGCGGGCGTCAGATTCACCAACTTGCGGGAGAAACAAGTGAGTTCCGAGATCACCACCACTACGCCGCCAGATCCGTCCGATCCCTCCCCTGCGCCTGGTCCACTCGTGACGCTGCACGCCGCCCTCATTCTCTTGGCGGCAGTCGTCATCGGTCTCGTCGTAGGGGGCCTGACATTCCTCGGCGGCATGCACGCTGCCAGTGCGACCGTCGCGGGATTGCTTGCCACGGGGGGCAGCATCCCGGTGCTGCGCACTCTCATTGGATGAGGTCGTTGATGGCCTCTGGCGGGCGATCATGCGAAGACGATCGGTGGTCTTCCGCGCGGCTTCGCTAAAGCTGATCGCTCGCCAGTGGTGAGCCGACCACACACCGGCTCCAAGGCAGCGCTTCCGCGTTCCCGTACGACTTGAGGGCATGGAGGGACCCGCCGGCCACGAGGTCTGGCCACACGCGTGGACAACCGGCGGGAACCTGCCCTTGGCGGGTTGAGGGGAGCGGAGGAGGGAACGCCGCTGCGGCGGGCGGCTGCCGGTCCTCGGTGCCTCAGGGCTGCGTGCCTGTGCGTCGCAGTCCTTGACGAGCGTGAGGTCCGATGGGCGGGTGCAGAAGTGCGGCTTGAGGCGCGGGCCCGATCCGTCGACCGCAGGATCGAGCTTGCCCCCGCGTCGATGATCGAAACGAATGTCCACATCGTGCCATCCCACATGCACGAGGGATAGGCGGCCACGCACCGGAAAATCGCGAACCTTAGCAATCAGGCGATCGTCGACCTGCGCAGCACCTACGCCGGCAACCCCGTCGTGGATGCCCCGGGAAGCCTCGGCCCGGGCAGCAAACACTCCATCGCACTGCCCATCACCACGACACCCGGCCAGGAACCCACCGGCTTCCTACGGCAGACGGTCATCGACTTCACCGACGCGGCCTAAAACGGGTGGAGAAAGGCCGGCGGGATCGGCCTTCGGCAAGCCGCGACCGACCCCTCGTTCGACCCCGCAGCGCACCGGCCACGAAGCCCGCAACCATGACCAGGGTGAAGGGGAGGTTGTCGTGAAGGCAGCGAAGCTGTCGTCGCGGCTGCAGAGGGCGAACGCGACCAGGTGGTCGGCAGGGAGACCAGCGGGGAGAGGCAAGTTCGGCACCCAGATGATCGACGACGTCACGCCGGAGATTCGGTAGAAGCGTGTGCTGCGCTGCTCCAGGTGTCCCATCGGCAGTCCCTTGGGCGGGACCAGTTCCGCATCGCGGACAAGACGTCGCCCGGGTGTGGTTCACGGAGTGAGCGCGGTGTGCATGTGGTCCACCGTGGGACCGGTCACCCGTTCCAGCTCGTCGCCCTGGCGGGCGTCCATGAACTGCTGGACCAGGGCGAGCGGGCCGTCGGGCTGGGCGGGCTCCGGTCAGCAGGTGACGACCTTGCCGTAGGAGCCGCGGCTCCAGTTCCACTCCCACTGGTGTCCCGGCTGGTAGGTCAGGCAGCGGGAGTCGGGGCCCCAGTCGATGACCACCTTCAGGTGCATCGCCTCGTTGCACGTATTGGTGACCTTCACGTACTTCTGGTGCTTGATGACGTCCCTCTTGACGCAGGACGGCGCGGTGCCCATGACCTGGACCTGCGACGAGTGCGCGGGGGCGGCTGTGAGGACTGGGGCGATGGCGGTGGCCGCAAGGAGCGCAGCGATGCTCAGTAGCGGTCGCGCAGTTCGGCGCATGACGTCTCCTGTTCGATGGGTGAGCTGGTTGAGAAGGCCCCGTATGGCCGTGAGTCGGCCAGGGGGCGGGGTGTGGGGTTATGGGGCGGGTTCGAAGTGGACTTCGGTGGTCGGGCACTGTTCGGCCAGGTCGAGCAGTTCGGCTTGTTCCTGCGGGTCGACGGCCAGGTTCCAGCGGAGCTTGGTTGCGGTCCATTCCGCGGCGTACTGGCAGTGGACTTCGCCGGTGGGCGGCATCCAGGTGGCGGGGTCCTGATCGGACTTGCTGCGGTTGGAGCGGGCGGTGACGCCGACCAGCGACGTCGGGGCGCCCAGGTCGTTGGCGTATGCCTCGCGGCGCTGCGCACTCCAGGCTGATGCGCCGGAGTCCCATGCTTCGGCGAGGGGCACCATGTGGTCGATGTCCAGGCCCGAGGGGCCAAAGACGGTGGTCGCGTCGTAGTACGACCACCAGGTTCCCCCGGTCAGCTTGCACCCGGGGCCGACCGTTGGGGGCTCGATGGCCTCCGCGATCAGAACCTCGTTGCGGGTGTTGCAGCCGTCCGTGGGGTTCTGGCCAGTGTTCCAGTGGCGGAACTTGTCGCGCGTGTAGCCCTGGCGGGATTCATCGGCGGTCTCGAGCTCGTGGACCGCCACGTTGAGCGGAAGCGTCTCGGCGGCGCGCGCCGGCGAGGACATGGTGACGGGCAGGACGGCGAGCGCGGCAGCCGTAGCGGCGCGCAGCAGGTTCTTGATCACAAATGTATGGATAGCGCTGTATGGGCCACCGGTTGCCCAAGACGCCGGGCTGCTCACTCGCCCGGGTGGTGCGGTTCACCGCAGAAACGATGCCGCAGCCCCGCCACTCACTGTCTTCGCAAGCGAGCCAACTGCCATCCGGCACAAGCCGGCTCGCCGCACAGGCAGGCCTGACGACACATACGGGTGGAATACGAGCGCCCTGCGAACCGCTGGAGGCCGGGCAGCGTCGGCCAGAAGTATGGAGAAAATCGACGAACAGCACGTCAGGCAGCCCGGCCTCGTCGTCCTGGACATCACCGCTGCCGACGAGGCAACCGTCCACGCTGTCATGGCCAGTCTCGGGGAATGGTGGGCCACCTCCGGCGTTGCCCCGGTACGCCGCGAGCCCGGCGTTCCCGGGGTGAAGGCCCGCATTTATGCGGACATCCGACGCCCGGGCACGATGATGTAACGGTGCCGCCCCCGCTTCGTCCCCCGGGGGCAGGTCCAGGTACGAAAGACCGACAACCAACCGCTGGCCCTCCGAGCGCGCTTGCCGGGTCTCACACATGGGTCTGTGCGGTCCTGGCGCGCGGCGTCGGCGGTCCGGCCCTTCCACGTGACGCACGGGTGCAGGGTCCTGTTCCTGCCCCAGTCGGGGCGGCCTGCCTTCCAGCAGCCGGGTGAACGTCACTCTGCGGTCGGCGCACACCGGTGCGGGGGCTCGCGTGCGCGACTGCGCTCAGCCAGGCGCTACTGCTCGACCCGGTACGCGGTCGCCGCCCTCCCGCAGTGCAGCGCTCACCCTCCCTCACTACCGGGTGAGAGGAGCGTGACCTCGTACCCCGCCCCAGACCGGTTCCGCCCGGGGCGATCGTGCGCCGGGCCCCGTCGGACGGCATGGCAGGAACATTTTCGGGGCGTAACCACGAGGGGGCGGCGCGCCGTTGGCGTGCCGCCCCGTGGTGCCCTTATGCCTGTGGTCAGGTGCGGGCGGTGTGGTCAGCCGCGGTGGTGGCCGCCGCGGCCCCAGGACTCGGTGTCCACGGTGTGGCCGCGGTCGTTGCGCAGGGTCGCGGTGTCGGAGCGGTTGTCCCACATGTAGTGGTGACGGTCCATGTAGAGGTCGGTGCGGGTGTCGCGGCCGACACCGGTGTGGATACGGACCGTCGCGCGGCCGGCGAGGCGTACGTGGTCGAAGCGGTAGCGGTTGCCGTCACGGTCGCGCAGGGTCCAGCCGTCCAGGTTGACCGCGCGGCGGTGGCTGTTGGTGATCTCGATCCACTCGCGGTTCAGCGACCGGTTCGAGCGGTTGTCGAAGCCGGGGCTGTCGGCCTGGACGGCGCTGATCTCGACGCCCGAGCGGCGCTGCTGCCGGTCCTCATCACGGTCGTGGGCCATGGCCGGCAGAGCGGCGGCGGAAACGATCGCGCCGGCCGCGAGAACGGAGGCGGCCAAACGACGGGCGGAAGAAGCAGACATGAGTGATGTCCCCTCAGATCATGTGCACCACCGGCCGAGACACGGCTGGTGGTGCGGTGCGGGTCCCGGCCCCCTGTCGGTGCCGAGGACCCAAACTCTGGCCCGCCGGCACCGGCCGTTGGGGTGCGCCTGACACCCAGTTACCGATTACGGACATTTCCGTAACACGCGCATGCATAGCGCATGAATGGACAGTTAGCCGTGAGCCTGACATTCACTGACAACTACACCCACCCGTTGAACTGTAAACAGAAAGCGCTTGCGTGCTCCGGCGCACGACCCCACACGCCACCCCCCACACCACCCCACCCGCAGGGCCAGATCTTTGTAACAGGCCTTCTGCACGTTTCTTCGCACACCCGCACGGACACCGCAGAAACGCACGACGAAAGAGGACGGGCGGCTCCTGCAGCGCCGGAGGAACAACCGCGGAAGCCCGCCCTGACCAGCGACTGCCCCCGAAACCGATGCCCATTCCCCCGGCCAGCAAGAAGCCGACCAACCCGCTCCGCGACGACGCACACGGGCCGTGTGCTGCACAAACAGGCCAGCCGATTCCCAGCGGCTCCCTAGGCCGGCCGCCCCTTCTCGGATCCTGC
This sequence comes from Streptomyces sp. NPDC054887, assembly GCF_053610585.1. Taxonomy (NCBI): domain Bacteria; kingdom Bacillati; phylum Actinomycetota; class Actinomycetes; order Kitasatosporales; family Streptomycetaceae; genus Streptomyces; species Streptomyces sp. NPDC054887. The sequence goes on from NZ_JBSGYQ010000065.1 coordinate 30,322, forward strand.
CCTCGCCACGGACACCGGCCATGGCGGGCCGTGCAACCGTCCGCCCAGGCCAGGCTCACCGGCGAGGTAGTGGGCGACCGGGCGGGGGGCAACGGGGCATCGCCGAGCCGCTGTTCGGCCTGTTCGAAGCGCCGTTGGGCAGTCCCCAGGCCTCGGTGACGCTCGGCGGTACTTGCCATGACGTAAGCATGACAGTAACCCCGCCCACACCGGCCGCTCCCCCCTACTACCCCACGTGCTCTTGCGGTCAGTCGCCCACGTGTGGCAGGAGGGAGACCATCTTGCTGCCGTTACGGGCGATCAGTACGTCCTCGTAGAGCAGGACCTGGGGCGTGTACCCGTTCTTGCCGACGTCGACGTGACCGCGCCAGAGCTGCTCGCCCGTGCGCACATCGAGGCCGGACAGATCGCCGGCCGTGCCGAGGAAGTACACGACGTTCTGGCTCGGCGACACCACGGGAGAGGCGATGCCGTTCCAGATCTCCTCCCCCTCGGGCATCTTGACGCCGACCGGGGCGGTCCACAGGGTCTTTCCGGTCTTGAGCGAGTAGGAGGAGGCCTTGCCCTCCAAGGACACGGAGATCAGACGATCACCGACGACTTTCCTGGTGGCCGTCGCCCCCTCGACCCGATAGGGCCGTGAGGTCTGCTTCCCCGAGCTGTCGACGAGGGTCAGCACCAGGTTCTTGCTTTCCCGGGCCCCCTGCGCGAGGGTCTTGCTTACCCGGGGCGGCACCGTGACCAGGGCCATCCGGTCCCCCGAGATCCCGATGATTTCCTGCCTGCCGGAGAGGGCCGTGACCTTCTCGGCCCGTCCGGTGGCGGGGTCGAGACGGAAGACGTCGGTGTCGCGCGGCTTCTTGGTCTCCGGCGAGCACAGGAGGTAGGGGACACCGTACAACACCGTCCGGTCGCACCAGATGCCCTTGCCCCAGGTGTGGCGCCACTTCACCTCACCGGTCCGCGGATCGACGGCCGACAGCGTCCGGTCCGTCGGGGTGTTGGCCAGTACCGCGCCGTCGATGAGCAGGACAGCCTGGTCGTCGCGGTTGTCGCTCGCCAGCTCCACCGTCCACAGCACCTTGCCGGTGTCGGTGTTCACCGCCATCAGGTCGGTGCCGCCCGCGTAGTTGCCGTTCGGCTGCTTGTCGGCGGTGTGGTTGCGGTAGCCGTAGAGCACGCCGTCGCGCACGGCGATCGGGTGGCCGGGCCCGCCGCCCCCGCCGTTGACCTTGACCGTCCACAACCGCTCGCCGGTGTCCGCGTCGAACTTCGCGGCGTCGTACTTGAACCCGGCGCAGTACAGCGCGGAACCGTCCACCAGGCAGCCCTGCTCAGCGGCGCCCGGGACGCTGATCCGCCACGGCTTCCAGCTCTCCGGCGACGCCGCCGGCCGCGCCGGCCGGTCCTGGTCGGTCATCCCGCCGCCCCCGAAGCCGAGCACCGCCCCCGCGGTGATCGCGGCCACGGCCGCCGTCGTCCCCGCCACCTGCGAGAAACGGCGTCGGGCGCGCCGCCGCACCACCTTCTCGACCAAATCGCCGGGCGCCCGTACCCGGCCCAGGTCGACAGCGTGCAGAGTCTCCCGGACCTTCTGCTCCACCTGTTCCGTCGTCATCCCTGGGCCCCCTTCGGCGTAAGACTGAGCTGCCGTTCCTGTTCTTCCGCGAGCCCCGCGGGGCCCAGTTCCGGTACGAGGACCCGGAGTTTGGCGAGCGACCTGTACGCCGTGCTGCGCACGGTCCCGACCGGACACCTCAGCAGCGCCGCGACTTCGGCCTCCGGCAGGTCCTCGAAGTAGCGCAGGACGACCACGGCCCGCTGGCGCTTCGTCAGTCGGCCGAGCGCCGCCCACAGCGAGATCCGCAGTTCGGACTCCGCCCCGGCGTCGGCGTGGGTGCCCGACTCGGGCAGTACGGGCACCGTCGTCTCCGCGCGGTGTCTTCGCAGCCGCCAGCGGTTGACCTGCTGGCGGTACATGACCTGGCGAACGTACGCCTCGGGCTGCTCGATGCTCGACCAGCGTCCATACACTTTCATCAACGCGATCTGCAGCAGATCCTCCGCTCCATGCCGGTCCCCTCCGGTGAGCAGCACCGCGAGCCGCAGCAGCGCGGTGGAGCGCATTGCTACGAACTCTTGGAACTCGTCGTGACTCGACGCCTTCATCAACCCTCCCTTTCTTGGCAACCCTCACGACGTGATGAGCAGCCCACGGCTATCCCTCATCGAGTGAGATCGCGCGTCCGCCCCGGGGTGTCCCCGGGGACACCCCGGGAGAGTGACACGCAACCGCTGATCTCGCACCCTGCGGTACGGCGCGTCCGGTACGTACGTGTCCCACTCGGCTCGGGTCAGGTCCTCGTTCCGGCGCGGGCGCAGACGTGGTCGATGGTGCGGACGGCGGAGGACGGTGCGGCGGTGGAGGGGGACGTGCGTGCCGTGGGCGAAGAGGGTGGTGTTGTCGGGGCTGCAGGCGAGGGAGGCGATGGGCTCGCCGGGGGGGGAAGGGAGCGGGTCGCCGAGGGGCTGTTGGGTGGTCGTGTCCCAGAGCTGGATGGTGCCGGCGTCGCCGTCTGCCAGGCGCCGAGGGGGTGCTGGCGGGACGCAGCCCACGGGGCCGGGATGGGTGTGATGAAGTTGAGCCAGGGCGTGCCACAGGCCGATCGTGAGGGTGGCCCCTTCTCGGCTGCGTCTGTCGGGGCTAGTTGCACAGCGACTTGGCCAGTGCACGAGTATCATCCGACATGGCCTATGTGATCACTGCCGCTCACCCTGACGATGCCGCGGTATTGGGGCCCTTGCATCTGCGGAACTGGCTGGAGAACTACCTCAACGCGGACGCGGGGGTCGATGAGGCCTGGATCCGTGAGCACCGCGGTTCGTCCGCCACTGCGGAAGGCATCACGCAGTGGCGAGAGTTCATCGAGGTGGCGAACCAGCACCCTGCCCCGCACTTCTGCCGTGTCGTCCGGTCCGAGACGGAGATCGTCGGCTATCTCTGTGGCCATCAGGACGACCCGGGATCGGTCACCCTCGGACCGATGTATCTGCTGGACCACGCCCAGGGGCACGGACTCGGTGGCTGCATGATGACCGAGTTCCTCACCTGGACAGGGGCTTCACGCATCCGTTTGGGGGTCGCCGACTACAACGAACGGGCCATCCGGTTCTACCAACGCCACGGCTTTGAGATGGCAGGCGAGCGTTACCTCTGGCGAGGAAGAATGCCAACCCTGCCTATGACCCGCGAGGCCCACGACTGCAGCTGAGCCCAGACATCGGGCCGTGCCCGATCACCGCACCGCCGTCATTTCTCGCCAACCCTCACGCCGCCGCGGACATCGGCGAACGACCTCCGGCCCGGCCGTCACTGGTACGCCCCAGCGGCCTCGATCCCCGCCGTACTGATCGGAGCGGGTGCGGTCATCGGCGTGTACCGGTCCTACAGCGTGATCGACGCGGTGGACACCGACCATCACTTCGCCAACGGTGACTGCTGCCCGCGGATCTACCGCGGCGCAGCACTGGGGACCGGCGGCCGGGAGCCCGATGGAACTCGCCGGGGGCGAAGGGCGAAGGGGAGATGAAAGCCCAATCCTTCGAAGCGTTCTTCAGGACGAGAGGAGCCCCGATGACCGTCGACCCAGGCGTCCGCACAGGGGTGGACAGTGATGCCTCGGTAGTTGCGCGGTCCCGGGATGAGCCCGAGGCGTTCGCCGTGCTCTTCGACCGGCACGCGGATGCGGTACACCGGCCCGTAGGCTCGGCGGCGAGCCGGCCGACGACCTCATGGCGGAGACCTTCACCATTGCTTTCCAGCAGCGGCACCGGTACGACCCCGCGCGGGCCACGGGCGACAGCGCCCGGCCCTGGCTGTTCGGCATAGCGACCAACCTGGTCGGCCGGCACCGGCGGGCCGAGGCCCGCCGGTTCAAGGCCCCTGGCCCGCGTCCCGGCTCCCGCCGACCACGAGGAGCCGCTGGCCGACCGGGCTGCAGCCCGGGTGGGGGCACAGGCCGTACGCCGCGAACTGGCGGCGGCACTGGCCAAACTGCCCGCGCGGCACCGGGACGTGCTGCTGCTGGTAGCGTGGGGTGGTCTCGGCTACGAGGAGGTGGCCACGCCCGGCACCGACTGCTCAACACGATCACACGCACGCAGCACCACCCCGACACCGGACCCAGCCGCCGCCGCACGCTACGCCTCGCGACAGCCGCGGTGATCGCCGTGGCGATCACGGGGACGGCGGTGCTGATCACCACCGAGGGCGAAGGCCCCGACCGCGCGCGCACGGCCGCCCCGCAGATGCGCAACACCGCCGCTGCGAAGGTGCTGAACGGGGCGGCTGCGTACGCGGGCCAGCAGGAGACGCCCGTAGCGCCGCGCGGCGACCAGTTCATCTACTCCAAGCGGATCATCAAGGAAACGGACTGCAAGACCGGCAAGGTCAAGACCTTCGTGGACGTGAACTGGGACTCGGTGGACGGCTCCAAGCGCTCCCTGACCATGGAACGCGGCAACGTGATCTGGGAAGAGCCGGACGGCAGCTCCGTGTGGCCTCCCCGGGAGTGGCACAAGCTCAAAAAACTCCCCACCGAACCGGAAAAGCTCGTTCCGGCCATCATCTCCGCCCACGGCACGACCGACCAATCGATCCACGACCTCTCCGGCGACGACTGGTGGCACGCCCAATTCCTGCTCGGCGAACTCCTGAAGCAGCCGGTACTGCCCCCGGGGATGCGTCCCTCCGCGTACGAGGCACTGGCCCTGGTGCCCGGAGCCAAGACGATCCCGGGCGTGAAGGACTCCGCCGGACGCACCGGAGTGGGCATCGCCTACACCGGAAAGGGAGCCCAAAAGGGCAGCTACCTCATCTTCGATGCGAAATCCTACGCATTCCTAGGGTTCCGCAGCGAGGGGTCTACCGCTTCCGGCAGGACGTACATCCAGCTGTCGCACACGGTGGAGTGGGCGATCGTCGACCACTTGAAGCAGCGCCCCAAGGCCCCCTACGGCCTCTGAGTTGAGATCACAGCGGGACCAAGCGCCATTAGCTGCCCCTGCTGGACCGGGCCTCCGCCAGACCAAGGGGGCGGCCAGGCCGCCGGCTGGTGGCTGGTGGCTGGTGGCTGGTGGCGCAGGATGAAGTCGACGAGGGTCCGTCCGCCCGATGCCGTCAGCGTGCGCCCGGTGCCCGGGCAGCTCAAGGCATGGAGATCCGGCACAGCCAGGGGGGTCGGCCGGGGCCCGCACGCTCAAAAGTAGCGCGGCCCCGGCATTTCGGAGTTCTGGTCAGCCGTGCGCGGTTGTGGCGGTTTCCTCTTTGGTGGTCGTGGTCGTACGCCCCCGGGGCGACGCGGAACCAAGGCACGCCGCCCTGGGCTGGGTAGGCTCAGGGCGGCGTCCCTCTTCCTTGGAAAGCACAGCCGACATGAGCGATACCGAGCACTACGCCGCCTCCTACTCTCCCCTCCCGCCCGTGGCCGGTACCACCGGTGGTGCAGGCCAGGGTGAGAAGGGCGGTGGTGCCGAAGCCCGCTTCTTACTGCGTGTGGCCTCGCCCGCCTTCCGGCTCGGCCCCCAAGGCCTCGAGCTGCAGCAGATCGAGCTCACTAACCGCCGCTTCACCCTCAGCCCCCTGACCAGCCAGAGGACCGCATTCCCTTCTATGCCGTCGGCCCCGTCCCCGACGACGACACCGAACGCCAGATCTGGGACTACACACCCTTCGCGCCCTCGCCCCCCTGGACCCACCTGGTCTGGCTGGTCCAGCAGCTCGCCACTCAGCTGGACCTTTTCTCCAGCCACGGCGCCCGCCTGATGGAGATCACCGCTCCCTCCCGCTCCTGGGCCGACGTCATCGTCGAACACGGCGGCACCCAGTGGCGGGCGCGAGTCCCACTGGAGGGACGTCACGAACCCATCGAATACCCAGCAACGACCCTTGCCGAGATGTTCGGTGACGGCCGGCACCTCCAGCTTGCCGAAGGAGAGCTGATCCCCGACGCCCTCTGACCAGAGATGAGCGGCCGGAGTGCCCAGCTCGCTGCGCGCCTACCTGGCCCGGTTCCAAGCCTTCTCACCCCGGATGAGCGCGCACGTCACCGTCGTCGCCTTCCACACGGAGACAAGGCAGCCGGACCTGGTCGGAGAACTTCGCGCGGATGGTGAAGACCTACCGCAAAGCCGGGTGTGGACTATGACTACTTCGCCGGGAACGCCGCGCGAAGCGCGGTCGGCGGCCAGGTCAGGAGCGGGCGGTCGGCTTATGAGGCGGCGGGACAGCCCGCAGGAGCTCCCACACCGGGCGTGAGCCGGACGCCCACACGGCAAGGGTGTGGCGGTCGACCACATGCAGGCGCTGCTGCTTGGCGAAGGCCACGGCAGGTGCGGTGACCCGGCCGTTGGTCACGATCACCGCGATGTCGGCGCCGTGGACCTGTCGGGCGGTGCCGTTGAGGACCTGAAGGTCCGGTGTGCCCACCGGGGAACCAGAGGAGCCGTTGCGCCGGTGTTTGCACTGGATCACCCAGCGGCGCCCGTAGGGGTCGGTGGCCTTCACATCAGCGCCCAGGTCCCCGCCGCCTCCGACGCGGACCGCGTTCGGGCAGCCGTCGCGGCGCATCAGGTCCCGCACCGCCTCCTCGAACCGCGAGTGGTGCAGGGCGTCCAGCTGGGACAGCTCGTAGCGCAGGCCCTGCGCGCGGACCGCTTCCCACCGCGCTTTCTGCTGCTGTTGATATAGCCAGCCGGCGCCGGCCGCCGCCGCGAGTGCGGCGAAGACGATGAAAATCCACCAATGGGCGAGCAGCCAGTTCACGACGGCCACCACCAGGGCGACGGCCAGGACCGCGGCCACAAGGCCCCCGATCAGACGGTCCTCCGCACGCTGGCGCCGCTTCTCTGGCCTGCGGGTCCGCCGCCGCGCCGGCGCACGCCTTGCCGTGGCCGGCCGCCTCTTGCGCGTCTTGCGCGTAGGGGAGCTCATCGGCTGGCCTGGGTGACGCCGGTCGCCAACTGCCCGAGGATGTCCAGGATTCCCTGGCCGACCGGGGTGGGAGCGAGCAGCACGCCCAGCGCCAGGATGATGAGGGCAGTGGTCCTCTCCTCGTTTCGGCTGCGGGCCTGCGTACGGCGGCGCAGCCGGAAGAAGGCGATGACCGCGAGCAGCACCGCCACATTGATCGTCAGCAACCGCCAGACCCCCCACCAGAGCATGACCGCCTTCAGGAGGGGCGGCGGACGCCCGCCCCAGTCCTCTTGTGTAGCCCGACCCTCACGCCGACGCGCCCTAGTTGCGTGTCATTGGCAGTAAAACGACCTGCTGGCCGGATCCCGCAGGTGAGCGGTGCCGCATCACCACGGCGCGGCGGCCCGGCCGACCCGTAACCCGTGGGGCAGCGCCCCCTGTCCCTGGCTGCGGCCCGCCGCCCGGATGCGGCGTGCTGCTGACCCTGCTGGGCGGCTGACACGCCCGTTCGGCCGGGTTCAGCGCGCTGTTGCCTGTTCGCCGTCGTACGGTCTGGCGGAAGGCCGTCTTTCAGACAGGACTGGCGGCTGCGGCCCTGCGCTCCATTCGCACGTTGCGCAGGGCCGCACACCGCAGCAGATGAGATCAGGCGGCCCTTCCGACGGCCGTGACCAGCTTGCGCACCCCTGCTACTTGGCTGTGCCGTGAGCGCAGGTCGCTGACGGTTTGCCGGATGGCCGGCCGGTCGCGGACCGCCAAGATCCCTGGCCCCTCACGGGATCTTCGCCTTCAGCCAGACCGAGCCGGTCCCCGACGTGTACGGGGCGCAGCCGATGCGCGGCAAATGGCTCGAGGGCGAGAGCGCGAGCTGACCGTGCTGCGCTGGCAGTACAGCCCCGAAGCCTGGGCAGATCTCCTCCAGCGGCACGGCTTCAGCAACATCGACGCCCGTATCCTGCCCCCCGCCGAGCTCAGAAGGCTTGGGCACGCTCCTCGTACGGGCACGGGGCCCGGAGTAACAGGCCAGACGCCGGCTCAAACCGTGCACGACCGCGGCACGGGGCACGGGGCACGGGCGCCAGCGAACCGATCAGGTGCAGCGGGGCGTTGCTGGACCGGGTCTGAGAAGCCGTTGTCTTTCCGAGAGTGGCGGGTGTTTTCCCGCTGGTGAGGCATAGGGCCGTGGCGCCGGCGGCAGAAACGAAGTGCCATGTCGTCTCTGCGGTGGAGGTGCCGGAATGCCGCCTGTCGTGGGGCTGTTGGAGGAGCGCGAGCGTGCCGCTCGGCAGCGGGTGGAAGCTCTGCAGGCCGAGCTGCGCGAGGCGGAGGCCGTGTGAGAGCGGTTCGTGATCGCCCGGGAGACGGTCGGACTGGTCCTAACTGAGGTGCGCGGAGGCAATGAGGTGCCGCCGGTCGTGGCAAGCGAGCGGCCGGCGCGGACCACCGCGGCTGTGCCGGGATCGGTCGTGCCGGTGTGGAGAGATGGCCTCGATGTCGGTGTGCTTGCGCCGGACTACCGCCGACTCGTGGATGTCCTGGCTGGCGGGACCGGGGGTGGGGAGACGATGGACTGTCGGCAGCTGGCAGTGGCGCTCGGGCTGGACGCGGTCCCCGCGAAGGTCGAGGGGGTCGGTCGAAGGCGAAGCGCCTGGTCGCGCGGGGCTGGCTGGCCGAGGAACGCCCGGGGGCGTTCACCATGGTCACCGGGCAGCTCGGTGACTCGTAGGCTACCGGGGCGGGGTTCCGGCCGGGACGCCCGGAACCCGGGAGAAGGGGCTCGGTGATGGCAACGCTTTCGGAGGTCAAGGCCCTGTTGGGTGAGCCCCGGTTCAACTGGTCGGATCCGGCGCCATGGATCGAGATGGAGCGGGAGTTCGGCATCGAATTCCCTGCCGACTTCCGCGAGATAGTGAACGCCTACGGCTCGATCGAGATCAACGGGCAGCTGTACCTAAAGCACCCCGCCGGTCACCTTTTGCACAGTCTAGGAGAAACCGTCAGGGGGAATCTTGAGATGTGGCGGGAAGAGGACATGGCGGAGTTCCTGCCCAGTCCGGCAGGAGCGGGTCCCGGGGAGTTGATGCCGGTGGCGTCGGCCACGACGGGAGAATGGGTTTTCCTTCGTGTTCCAGACGGACCCTCGTCGCCCTGGCGCATCCTGGTTCAGGAGCTTGACAGTCCGGCCTGGACTCTCCATGAGATGACGTTCAGTGAATGGCTGCTGGCATATCTCAGAGGTGAGGACGTGACGGTGTGTTCGCGTAACCTCGCGCCTGACCGTCCGTTCTACGAACCCCTGCCCTGAACCTGAACAGGGTGGAATCAGCGTGTTCGCCGGGCGAGTCGGCGGCTCATGACCATGCTCATCGACCACTGGATCATCGCTTCCGAGGTGTCGGTGCGGCCTTCGTAGTCGCGGGCGAGTCGGCGTGAGCGCATCAGCCACGCGAACGTTCGCTCGACCAGCCACCTCTTCGGCAGCACTGTGAAGCCCACCGTGTCGTCGCTGCGTTTGACCACGCTCAGCCCGATCCGCAGAACATCACGGGCAAAATCGATCAGGCGCCCGGTGTAGCCGCCGTCGGCCCACACCAGTGCGATGCGCCAGTGCCGTTCATGCAGCCGGGCAAGTAGTGTCTGCCCTGCGTCGCGGTCGGTGACCGAAGCCGCGGTCACCACCACGACCAGCAGCAGCCCGAGGGTGTCCACCACGATGTGCCTCTTGCGGCCGTTCACCTTCTTGCCGCCGTCGAACCCCCGCGTCGCCGCCGGCACCGATGCGGCCGCCTTCACCGACTGCGCGTCGATGATGCCCGCGGTCGGCTCCCGGTCCCGGCCGGCGACCTCGCGGACCCGGTCCCGCAACCGGTCGTGGAACTCGGCGACCAGGCCTTTGTTCCTCCAGCGCCGGAAGAACGCGTAGACGCGCTCCCAGGCGGGAAAGTCCGCGGGCATCGCCCGCCAAGTGATGCCACCCGCGACCAGGTAGCGCACCGCGTCCACCATCTGACGATGGCAGTAGGCCTCCGGCTGTCCGCCTCTGCCCTCCAACCACCCCGGGACCGGCATCGCGTCACGCACCACCGCCCACTGCGCGTCGCTCATGTCGGACGGATACCTCGGCCGCCTGTACGGCCGGTCTCCGGCGCTCCCGAACCGATGAGCGAGACAGTCACACGTACGAGCCGCGGACTTGGAGCCGGCCGGCGTGAGGGCGTACAACTGCGGCAACAGGGCCTCCAGGCGCTCATGGTCTTCGACAAACCCGAGCTGCACCAGAGGCCCTGCCTTCATGCACGGCACGCCGCAAGATCACCCGACGGAGCTGCCGCAATCGAACCCACGCTCACCGAGATCGCTACGACAACGGCTTCTGATCCCGGCGGCCATACCAGCGCATGAGACAGACGTCGCAGGCGGCGGTATTCGCCGGCCCCTCATCACCCAGTAACCCCCGCAGCCAAGCCTGGCAGGCACGCCGCACCACACTTATCCCAAGGAGAAGGGTAGGTTCTGCCCTGATTTCCAAGGCGAGGGGGCGCAGCGAGGCCCTTTGATCTAGGTACTGGTGGGAAGCGGGTGGGCAGCTTGGTGGCACCACTAGGCGGAGTCTCCAGTAGTCCTGCAGCATCTGGCTCGGCCAATCCGGCTGGGTGACGCTGCGCGGGGCAAGAGCTCCCCTAACAGCCCGAAAGGCTGGAACGGTTGAGCGGTGAGTTCGACGCGCTCCTGCTGGGCGATCACTCCATCCCCGGGACGATGAGTACGCCCACTGCGAGTCCGCGCACGCCCTGCGTCATCTGGTGATCGTGGCTGGATAAGCGGCTGTGCTGGCCCTGGCCAACCTAGCCGTCATGGCAATCGACCCACTTGGAGCCCCTGTCCCTGACGGCTCTAACGCTTCCAGTCCCGACCCCACACTCTCGACGGCTTCACAGCCGGCACCGGCCTGATCCTCGACACACCAGCCCCACCTGACAAGCCGAAGCCAGGGTGCACGCGCCGCACGCATGCGCGTACTCCATGGTGCCGTGTGCGACGCACCGTCGCACCACACCGGCTGGCAGCGCGAGGACGGCGCCCACGCGTCTGAGGCGTCTTCGGGTCACTGGGTGACCTCTTCAACAGGTTCCTTTGACCCCTTTCTGCTGTCCGCGCTTGGATCTTCACCAAGTGGCTCAGCGCTGCAACCGATAGTTTTGAGAGAGGCAACTCGATGCGGTCCAACAAGAGGCTCGTTCGAATGGCAGTCACCGGAATGGTGGCTGGGATGGCGTTCACCGTGCTGCCTGGTGCTATGTCCACGGCCAGCGCGGATCCAAGTTGTATAACCAGTGCTTCGGGGTCTGTCTCTGGCAGAGATACTTTGACGGTCACCGTTAGGAGCAACCCCTGCAGCCGTCAGGTCCGCGCGTGGGTGGAGTGCATCACGCACAACGGCATCAAGAGCCAGAAGACGAGCGGGTCCATATCCGGGACGGGGACAGTGCGCGTCAACTGCGGAACGGCGTACGTGAACCGCTCAGGTCACGAAGTGAATGTCCCCGGGCAGGGGTGGACACGCTACGTCTACTAGGGCCTGTGTGATGTCGTGATCACTCTTGGATTCTGCCCTGTTCGAGGGGCAGGATCCGGTAGGACTGTGGTCGTGACGCGCAGGCAACTCACCCATGCCCAGTGGACGTTCATCGAGCCGTATCTGCCGATCGGTAGGTACGGCCCGTATCCGGAGCGGTTGCGGGAGCAGTTCGAGGGTGTGATCTGGCGGTTCCGGTCCAGTACCCAGTGGCGGGAGATGCCTGCCGAGTTCGGCCCCTGGGCCACCGTCTACGGACGCCTTCGCGTCTGGCGGGACGCCGGTGTGTTCACCGCCCTGTTGGAAGGCCTGATCGCCGAGGGTGCCCGGGCGGGAAGAACGGACTTGTCGCTGGTCAGTGTGGACTCGACCACGGTTCATGCCCACCACGACGCCGCAGGGCTCCGCGTCAGCAAGCACCTCATGTCGGCCCTGGAAGAAGCCGCGCAGGAACAGGAAACAGCCCGGCAGAAGAGGGCGGCACGGAGGAACAGAACGGACAGGCCGAGCGCCGGCGCATCCGGCGCCGACGCAAGCTCTGCCTGCAGGAAGCCCTGCTCGGCCGGTCACGGGGCGGCCTCACCAGCAAGGTTCACCTTGCCGCGGACCGCAGATGCCGTCCCCTCGCGTTCGTTCTGACCTCCGGGCAGGCCGCGGACAGCCCGCAGTTCATCCCCGTGCTCGAGAAGGTGCGGGTCCGTCTGCCGGTCGGCCGTCCCCGCACCATGCCCGGCGCAGTCGCTGGCGACAAGGCCTACACATCTCGCGGCAACCGCTCCTACCTGCGCAAACGCAACATCAAAGCGGTCATCCCGGAGAATAAGGACCAGGCCGCCAACCGGAGGAAGAAGGGCTCACGAGGTGGTCGGCCCGTCGGCCACGACGCCGACCTCTACAAGGAACGGAACACGGTCGAGCGCCTGATCAACAAGCTGAAGGCCTGGCGAGGCATCGCGACCCGCTACGACAAGAGCCCTGACAGCTACCTCGCCGGCCTCCACCTCCGCGCCGCAATGATCTGGATCGACGACCTGATCAAAACCGCCGAATGATCACGACATCACACAGGCCCTAGAAGCGTGGGTCGGTAACGAGCAAGGAGCCTACTGATCGTGATCGATGGGATCGGTCGCGGTCGCCCCGCCGGCGCCTGTGAGGCTGTGGTTGTGGCTCTGCCTGTCGGGTGTGCGGCCTGGTGGGGCCGTGACTGCCCGGCTGGTCAGTTACTGAGGTTTTCAGGGTGGGGTCGGTGGGTTGAGGCCGGTGGCGGTGAGGCAGCCGTTGATCAGGTGGGGTCGGAGCTGGATTCTTCGTAAC
>NZ_JBSGYQ010000066.1:0-40905 GCF_053610585.1 Streptomyces sp. NPDC054887
GAACACCTCCCGCGCATCACCCTCCACATCCGCGGCCATCGACTCCAACACCGACCGGTACATCGACGCCAGACGATCGACACCCTCACGCCCGACGAAGTGCCGGTTGGCCGTGATCACCATGAAGCCGGCGCGGGTGGAGACGCCCAGGGGGAACTCGGTGGGGCTGTCGTCGAGGGTGGCGGGGTAGTCGACCAGGTCCTGGTCGACCTGCCGGAAGTTCTGGTAGCTGAAGCGGACGTTCACCAGGCGTTCGCTGGTGCTGAGTTCGCGCTGCATGACGCCCAGCGGGTACCGCCGGTGCGGCCAGACATCGATCTCCTGGTCGAAGACCTGGCGCACCAGGTCGTGCCAGGTTCCGGCTCCCCGGGTGAAGGCGAAGGGCAGTGGGTTGAGGTAGACGCCGTACACGCGCTCGGCGCCCACGGCCTCCGGCCGGGCGTTGGTCACCAGGCCCGTACAGAAGGACTCCTCCGGCGTCAGCTGGCTCATGACCTTCAGGTGCACCGCGTGCAGGACGCTCTTGATCGGCACCTTCGCCTTGCTGGCCAGCGTCCGCAGTCCGGCTTCCAGGTCGTGGTACGGGACCCAGGCGCGCAGCAGGCCGCGCGGCGTCTGCTGAGGGTCGTCGCCCCAGCCGGCGGGCAGCTCGAACGGGGCGTTGTTCTCCAGGACCCTCCGCCAGTAGTCGCGGTCCTCGTCCCCGGCGAGGGAGACGAGTTCCGCGGCGATGAAGTCGGCGTACCGCACGGCGGCCGGTTCGGGTTCCTCGACCGGGCGGCCGTCGCGCAGTGCGCGGTAGGTGGTGGCCACCTCCATGAGCAGCGAGTGGTGGCTCCAGCCTTCGAGTACGGCGTGGCACTCGGTCAGGGTGAGCCACCAGGCGCCGTCGTCGCAGGCGTGCCCGGTGAAGCGGATGAGGGGGGCCCGGGTGAGGTCGAAGAGGCGGGAGCGCTCCTCGGCCATGAAGGCGCGCAGCGCCGTCTCGACGGCGTCACCGTCGAGTCCGCGCAGGTCTCGTACGCCGACCGGCGAGGTGACGTCGGACGGTGCGTGGACGAGTTGCAGCGGCACCGAGTAGCCCTCGATGGCGAAGGAGGTGCGCAGGACCTCGTGCCGGGCGAGGACGAGGTCGACGGTCCGCTGGAGCAGTTCGCCGTCGAACGGCCGGTCGTCGAGCATCCGGAAGCAGGTCGAGTTGTGGTAGTGGTTGCGGCCGTCGTCGGCGAGCATCTCGACGACCATGCCGAGCTGCACCTGTGCGAGCGGGTAGGCGTCCACGAGTCCCGCGGGCAGCCGGTCGAGGTCTTCGGGGGCGAGCAGCGCGAAGGGTGCGACGGCCGGTTCGGCACGGGCGGGGGCGGGGCGCCCGGTGGCGAACGCGACGAGTTCGGCGGGGGTCCGGTGCTCGAATACGTCGCGGACGCTCACGTCGTACTCGCCGTCGCGCAGGGCGCCGACGAGTGCGACCGCGCGGAGCGAGTCGCCGCCGAGGTCGAAGAAGTTGTCCTCGACGCCGATCTTCTCGACGCCGAGCACCTGCCGCCAGACGGCGACCATCTGCTCCTCCGCCGCGTCGCGCGGCGCGACGTGGGCGCTCTGCACGCCGAGGGCGCTGCGGTCGGGGGCGGGGAGCGCGGCCTGGTCGAGCTTCCCGTTGACGGTCAGCGGGATCTTCCCGACGACCAGGAAGGCCGTCGGGATCATGTAGTCGGGGAGCGTCCTGGCCAGCAGGGTCCGCAGTTCGCTGGGCGCCGCCACGGCGTCGCTGGTGGGCACGACGTACGCCACGAGCCGGCGGTCGCCGGGGGTGTCCTCCCGGGCCACGACGACGGCGTCCCGTACGCGGGGGTGGGTGGTCAGCGCGGCCTTGATCTCGCCGAGTTCGATCCGGTGGCCGCGGATCTTCACCTGGTGGTCGATGCGGCCCAGGTAGTCGAGGCTGCCGTCGGGCCGTCGGCTCGCCAGGTCGCCGCTGCGGTAGAGCCGCGCGCCCGGCTTCCCGTACGGGTCGGGTACGAAGCGTTCGGCGGTCAGGGCCGGGCGGTTGAGGTACATCCGGGCGACGCCGGGGCCGCCGACGTGGATCTCACCGGGCACGCCGACGGGGACCAGCTCGCCGTGCGGGCCGAACAGGTGGACCTGGAGGTCGCGCAGCGGGACGCCGACGGCGTTGCCGGTGTCGGACTCCAGGTCGGCCTCGGTGAGCTCGTGGTAGGTGGTGTGGACGCAGGTCTCGGTGATGCCGTACAGGTTGATCAGTGCGGTCTGCCCGAGGCCGCGGCGGTCGACCCAGGGCTTGAGGGCCGGGATGTCCAGCCGCTCGCCGCCGAACGCGACCGCGCGTACGGCGAGTTCGTCGATCAGCGGGTTCCCGTCGGCGGCGAGGGCGACCAGGCCGCGGAAGGCGGACGGGGTCTGGTTGAGGAGCGTCACGCCCTCGTCGGTGAGCAGGCGCAGGAAGTCCTCGGGCGAGCGGGCCACGTCCGGCGGGACGACGACGAGCCGGCTGCCGTATGCGAGGGCGCCCCAGATCTCCCAGACCGACATGTCGAAGGCGTACGAGTGGAAGAGCGGCCACACGTCCCTGTCCGTGAAGCCCAGGTGTTCGTCGGTCGCGGTCAGCAGGCGCAGGACGTTGGTGTGGCTGAGGCCGACGCCCTTGGGGCGGCCGGTGGAGCCGGAGGTGTAGATGGTGTAGATGAGGTCCTGGGGTACCGCACCGGACTTCGGGTTGCTGTCCGGGGCCGCGGCCAGGGCGGCCGCGTCCGCCTCGCCGTCCAGGACCACGAGCAGGCCCTCGGCGACGCCGGCCAGGTGTGCGGCGTGCGCGGTGGAGGTGACGACGACGCGGGCGCCGGCGTCCTGGAGTGTGTAGCCGATGCGGTCGGCCGGGTGCTCCGGGTCCAGGGGCAGGTATCCGGCGCCCGACTTGAGCACGCCGAGCAGGGCCGGCACCAGGTCGAGGTCCCGGTCCAGGCTCACACCGACGAGAGTGCCGGGGCCCGCGCCGTGGGCCCGCAGGTGGTGGGCGAGCCGGTTGGCCCGGGTGTTGAGCTCGGCGTAGGTCAGCCGACGGTCGCCGCAGACGACGGCGATCGCGTCGGGGGTCTCGGCGGCCCGGTCCTCGACGAGTTCGTGGACGCAGCGGTCGGGGGCCTCGAAGGAGCGCTGGGCGGGGAGCAGGACCGCGAGGTCGGCCGCGTCGAGCATGTCGAGGCGGGAGAGCCGCAGGTCCGGGTCGGTGACGGCGGACTCGACGAGGCGGACGAGGTGCCGGGCCATGCGCTCGACGGTGGAGCGGTCGTACAGGGCGGTGCTGTACTCCAGTGCGCCCTTGACCGAGCCGTCCGCGGCCTCGCTCAGCTGGAGGGTCAGGTCGAAGCGCGAGACCCGGGAGGCCGCGGTCAGGGGCCGTGCCTCGACGCCGGGGAGCCGGAAGTCGCGGGTGCGCTCCTGGTGCATGGTGAAGGCGACCTGGCACAGGGGCGTGCGGGACAGGTCCCGTACCGGCACGAGCTCGTCCGCGATCTTCGCGAACGGGTACTCCTGGTGGTCGAAGGCGTCCAGCACGGTCTCGCGCGCTCCGGCGAGCAGTTGCCGGAACGTCGGGTCGCCCTGCCACCGTCCGCGCAGCACCAGGGTGTTGACGCCGTAGCCGATGAGCTGCTCCAGCTCGGGCCGGCCGCGGCCGGAGACGACGGTGCCGACGGCGATGTCGTCACGTCCCGTGTAGCGGGAGAGCAGCGCCTGGTAGGCGGCGAGCAGGGTCTGGAACGGGGTCGCGCCGTGGGCGGAGCCGAGGGCGCGCAGCCGCCGCGCCACCGGTGCGGGTATCTCGACGGGCACGGCGTCGCCGTCGTAGCCGCGGGAGGCGGGGCGGCGTCGGTCGGTGGGGACTTCGAGCGGGGTCAGGCCCGCCAGCCGGTCCCGCCAGTGGTCGCGCTGCCGGGTCAGGTCGTCGCCGGCGAGGCGGGTGTGCTGCCAGGCGGCGTAGTCGGCGTACTGCACGGCCATCGGCGCGAGCGGGGACGGCTTGCCCTCGCGGAACGCGCCGTACACGTCGGAGAGTTCGGACATGAAGAGGCCGACGGACCATTCGTCGCAGGCGACGTGGTGGAAGACCACGACGAGCAGGTGGTCGTCCTCGGCGACACGGATCAGCCGGGCCCGCAGCGGCGAGCCGTTCTCCAGGTCGAAGGGGCGGCCGGGTTCGGCCTCGGCCAGCGCGAGGGCGCGCCGCTCGCGTTCGGCCGGGTCCTCGATGTCCGTGAGGTCGTCGAGCGGGAGGACGAAGGGGGCGGGAGGGTCGATCAGCTGGACCGGCTCGGCGCCGTCGAGGCGGTAGCGGGTGCGCAGGACCTCGTGCCGGGTCACCAGTTCCCCGAAGCCGCGGCGCAGCACCTCGGTGTCCACTGGGCCGTTCAGCCGGAGCGCGACCGGGACGCTGTACTCCCAGCTGTCCGGGTCGAGGCGGCTCAGGAACCACATCTGCTGCTGACCGTGGGAGAGCGCCAGCGGTCCGCCCCGGTCGACCGCCACCACCGCGGCACGCCGGCCGCCACGGCCTCCGGCGAGCCGGGCGCGCACCAGTTCCTCGCGCCTCTCCTCGGCCTGCCCGTCCGTGCGAACTTCGCCAGTACTCATGCTGAGCGCCCCTCCCGACCTTCGTTCGTTCTGCTACGTCTCACTGGGTGTCCTGCGTGGTGCCGCCGGCCGGGCCGGCGGCCGCGTTCCCGCTCAGGCGCCGGCCTTGTCCATGCGGCGGCGCAGACTCGCCGGCCGCATGTCCGTCCAGACCTCTTCGATCCGGTCCAGGCACACCTGCCGGGCGCCCTCGGTGCCCTCGGCGTGCCAGCCGGCGGGCAGCTCCCGGTCCGCGTCCCAGATGGAGTACTGCTCCTCGTCGTTGAGTACGACCCGGTAGACGCGGTTGTCGGTCTGCTCGTCAGGCATGTCGGTTTCCCTTCGGTGGTCGGATACGCACTCAGCTTCGAACGCGCGCCTATACCGGCCCTCTACTGGACGCATCCGTGGACACACCCGCCCCACAACGCAGCACGCGGCCCGGTCCCGTCGGGGGAGGCGGGACCGGACCGCGTGGGTCTGGGGTGGTACGGGGTGTGACGGGCGCCCGGGCTACTCGCGGGAGCCGGCGAACTGGACGACCCGCGCCCGCAGCGCCGCGCCGACCGGCAGCACGGTGCCGAGCACCGCCAGCAGGGTCGACACGACGGCGACCGCGACGACGACCGTGTACGGGACCACGATCGGTGTCGTGCCGAACAGCTGGAGGAGCGCGCTCCACAGCCCGGCCAGGTTGACGGCCGTGGCCGCCAGGGCCAGCGCCACTCCGATGGCGGAGACCAGCAGGGACTCGGCGACGAAGAAGCGCACGACCTGTTTCGGCGTCGCCCCGGCCATGCGCAGCACCGCCAGGTCACGGCGCCGGTCGGCCGTCGCCATGAGGAGGGTGTTGAGGATGGCGATGAAGCAGAACACCATGATGATCACCGCGGTGGAGCGCTGGCGCACCTCGGTCAGATGACGTGCGTACGCGCTCTCCGAGGCGATGAGCTGGTCCCGGGTCATGAGGGTCGCCCCGCTGCCGGCCACCGCCTCGCGGATGCCGGCGGTGACGGCGGCGCGGTCGGCGCCGGAGTCCAGCGTGATGTAGGCGCGCCGGGCGAGGCCGTCGCGGGCGTAGGCCGCCGATGCGGCGAACCGCTGCGGCAGGTACGCCACGTCCTCACCGCGCAGGGCCTCGTACGTCGCCGCGATGCGCAGCTCGACGTTCTCGCCGTCGGGCATGCGCACGGCGAGCTTCGAGCCGACGTCCATGCCCCACAGATCCGCCACGGCCGTGCTGTTGTCGTCGAGATCGTCCAGGGAGCCGTCGACGATCTTCAGGTCCATCGTCTTCCTGAGCGCGGCGGGGTCGACCACGAGCCCGTCGTTCTCGTCGTACCGGTCCTCGTCCTTGGTGTAGACGGTGGTGAGGATGGGGGCCGCCACGTGGACGCCGTCGATCCGCGCCACGCGCTCGATCACCTGCGGGCTGATGCCCGGGGTGCCGTCGGGGGCGAGCACGTACGGCGAGGTGACCTGGTTGCGCAGCCCGCTGTCCCGTGCCGCGCCGAGCGAGTCGGTGGCGGCGAGCAGCGAGAAGGCGAGCCCGACGGTGAGGAGTACGGGCGCCGCCGTGGCCGCCGTACGCCGTCGCGAGGTCAGTGCGCTCTCCCGCACGAGCATGGCGGTGGGTCCCGAGGACCCGCGGAAGGGCAGCATGAGCAGCTTGGTGAGCGGCCCGACGGCGAGCGGCGCGAGGACGGCGGCGGCGAGCACCGGCACCATGAGCGACATGACGTATGTCGTGGGCGAAAGGACGCTCGTCGGGTCGGCGACGGCGATCCACGCCGTCCATCCGACGCCGCCCACCAGGGCGGCGACGCCGAGCAGCGCCCGGCCGGGCGTCACCCCGGTGTCGTCGGCCGACGCCTCGCGCAGTGCCTCGACGGGGCGGATCGCGCCGGCCCGCCGGGCGGCGGCGACCGCGCCGCCGACGGCCACCAGGAGCCCGGTCAGGAAGGCGGCGGCGAGCGGCGCGAGGACGGTCCAGTGCAGGGACGGTTCCACGGTGAACCACTCGGGCGAGATGTCCATCGCGATGAGCATGTCGGCGAGCAGTTGCGCACCGAGCAGGCCGAGTACGGTGCCGACCGCCGAGGCCACGATGCCGACGAGCAGCGCCTCGTTGCGCACCATCTTGCGCACCTGTTTCGGCGTGGCGCCGACCGTGCGGAGCAGGGCGACCTCGCGGCGGCGCTGGATCACCGCGAACGCGAAGGTGGAGGCCACCACGAAGATCGCGGTCGTGCCCGCCACACTGGCCATCACGGGAACGAGCGTGATGGTGTTGTCCAGCGTCTCGCGGTCGCTCGCCTCGCTGGCGTCCGCCTTGTGACGGTCCTGGCCGGTGAGGACCGCGGCGCTGTCGCCCACGGCCTCGCGGACCTCGGCCACCGGGCCGAGCGCCACCAGGGACTCGACGCGCGGGGAGAGGCGGGCGGCCTCCTCGTCGGTGAAGAAGACCGCGTCCTCCCAGCCGACGGGGGCGACCGTGCCGCTGACGGTGTACCCCTCGACGCCGGAGGCCGTCAGCACCGTCACCTTGTCGCCGGTCGAGGCCCGGTCGGAGGGGACCACGATCTCCTTGGCGCCCTTGGGCTCGTCGCCGCCGGTGAGCCGGTAGCCGCCGAACCGGGCCACCGGCCACGGGTGGCCGACCTGGTCCCGGGGTCCGCCTTCGAGCTGGGCGTAGAAGGCGCGGTCGACCACGGTCTCGCCGGTGGCGGCGACCTTCTCGCGCAGTTCGGCCGAGATGCCCTGGGCGGCCGGCAGGGACCGTACGCCCAGGTCGTGGTGGGCCGGATTCCAGTCCGGGTCCGACGCCTGCACGACGGCCGGGGCCCGGGCGAAGCGTTCCACCGGCCGGTCGGGCAGGTCGAGCATGGTCGTCATGAGTACGCCCATGGCCGCGACCTGCGCGACGCCGAGCACCAGCGCCACGACGGTGCCGAGGAACGACACCCAGCGTGCCCGCAGGGTCTGGAAGGCCACCCCGATCACGTGGACACCGCCAGGTCCGTCATGCGCGCGGCGACGGCCTCGGCGGTGGGCGAGCGCAGCTCACCGACCACGCTTCCGTCGGCGAGGAACACCACGCGGTCCGCGTACGCGGCCACGTTGGGGTCGTGCGTGACCATCACGATGGTGGTGGTGACCCGCTCCTCCTGCCCCGGCGCGCCGGCCTGCGCGGGGCCTCCCGCGAGCCGCCGCAGTGTGTCCAGCAGCTCCCGGCCCGTGGTGAGGTCGAGCGCGCCGGTGGGTTCGTCGGCGAAGAGCACGGCCGGGCGGACCACCAGCGCGCGGGCGATGGCGACGCGCTGCTGCTGGCCGCCGGAGAGCTGGCCCGGCCGGCTGCCGGCCTTCTTCTCCAGCCCCACCTGGGCGAGGGCCTGCTGTACGTCCCGCCGCCGGATCTTCTGCCCGGCCAGGCGCATCGGCAGCGCCACGTTCTGCTCGGCGGTGAGCGACGGGAGCAGGTTGAACGCCTGGAAGATGAACCCCGTGGTGGCGCGGCGCAGTTCGGTGAGCTGCGTCTCGTTCAGGCCGACGATGTCCTTGCCGTCGAGGAACACCCGCCCCGACGTGGGCCGGTCGAGTCCGGCGGCGCACTGCAGGAGAGTCGACTTGCCGGACCCCGACGGGCCCATGATGGCCGTGAAGCTGCCGCGGGGAAAGGACAGATCTGTCCCGCGCAGCGCGGTCACCGTGCTGTCCCCGGATCCGTAGGTCTTGGTCAGCGACTCGAGCCGCACTGCGTCATCCATCGATTCTCCGCAATTCCAGGGTGGTGAGGGGGTCGGCCGTCGAGCCGTCCGCGACGGCGACCGGTTCGGGCCGTACGGGCGGTTCGCTGTCCTGCCGGTCCTCGAGCGCCGCGCCCCGCCGGGTGAACACCACGGCCGCCACGACGGCGAGCACGGCCATCACGCCCGACACGACCATCAGCGTCTGCCGGCTGCCGATCGCCTCCAGGAGGTACCCGGTTCCGAGCGCACCCAGTGAACTCGCCCCCGACACAAGGAGCATGACGACGCTGCCGACCCGCCCCTGCATGTTGTTGGGGGTGATGCGCACCTGGTAGGACATGCCGGAGACAGTAACAGCGGCTCCTATATGCGACGTTATGAAGAAGAGAACGCCAAGTGCCACCGGTTGTCTGAAAAATACCGCTGCCGGCATGACCAGCGCCCAGGACACGTGCGCGAGGATCATGATCTGACGCATCGCCAGCCGCTTGTTCAGCCAGCCGCCGGCCAGCGCCCCGAGCAGCCCGCCCGCGCCGCCGCACGCCATGATCAGCCCGATCGTGCCCGCGGCGCCCCCGTCCTCCCGGACCACGACGGCCACGGTGAGGATGAGTCCCTGGAAGACCAGGTTGCTGACCGCGATGATCAACAGGGCGGTACGGAAATAGGCTCGATCCCACACCCAGCGCAGCCCCGCGGCGATGTCGGAACGCATGGGGCGGCGCTTGCCGCCGCCCCGTCGTACCTGCGGCTCCTGGGCCCCGCGCAGCCGCAGGAGCGTGATCAGTGACATCAGGTACAGACCGACGCTGGACATGAACGGTATCCAGGCCGAGAGGCCGAACATGGCGCCGCTCACCGGGTGTCCGACGAAGTTGACCCCCCTGGAGCGGGCCTCGTTCGTCGCCATGGCCGCGCCGAGCTGCTCGGCCGGTACGACGCCGCGGACCATGGCCCGCTCGGACAGCTGGTAGAAGACGGTCATGCTGCTCTGGACGAACGCCACCGTGGCGATGTGCCAGACCGCGACGCTGTCCCCCACGAGCGTCAGGGCCACCGTGGCGACCGCCACCATCCGCACCACGACGCACGTGATCATGACCCGCCGCCGGTTCAGACGGTCCACCATGACTCCGGCCGGCAGCTGGACCAGCAGGGCCGGCAGCAGCCCCGCGAAGCCGACGAGGCCGGCCGCGCTCTCCGAATCGGTGTGCCACAGCACGAGCAGCGTGAACGCCATGCCGGAGCAGCGCTCCGCCATGACGGACATCGCCGATCCGGTCCACAGCAGCCGGAAGTCGCGATAGCTGCGCAGGCTCGGCAGCGCCTGCTTGCTTCTCCGCCCGGCTCCTTTCCCCCCCTTCTTTCTCATCGACGGTCGGCCCAGCACCATTCCAGGACAGCCATGGCGCTGTGCAACTTGTGCGTCGCCTGGGTGAAGGCGATGCTCGCCGGCCCGTCCAGCACCTCGGCGGTGACCTCCTGGCCGCGGTGTGCGGGAAGGTCGTGCAGGAAGACGGCGTCGGGGCTCTCCTCCCACAGTTCGCCGGTAACCTGGAACGGTGCGAAGACGTCCTGCCAGTCGGCGGTCGGCTTACTGGTCCCGGTGGTCTGCCAGCGCGTGGTGTACACGGCGTCCAGCCCGGAGGGCGGGGCAGCCATGTCGTGCTGCTCGGAGACCTTCGCGCCACTGCGCTGGGCCTGTTCGACGGCGGTGGCGAGGATCTCCGGCGCCAGCCCGTAACCGGGTGGGGTACGCAGCTCCAGTTCGACCCCGGGGAAGCGGGACAGGGCCAGGGCGAGGGCGGCGGCGCTGTTGTTGCCCTCGCCGACGTACAGGACCCGCAGGCCCTCCACGCGGCCGAAGTGGTGCTGGAGGGTGGTGAGGTCGGTCAGCCCCTGCGTGGGGTGCTCCTCGGCGCTCATCGCGTTGACGACCGACATTCCGCCGGCGGCCGCCCAGGTGCGCATCTCGTCGGTGGCGTCCGCGGTACGGGCGACCAGCATGTCCAGCATGCCGGAGAGCACCCTGCCGGTGTCCTCCGTGGTCTCCCCCGTCTTGAGTTGCAGGTCGTCGGGGCCGAAGGTCACAGCCTTCGCCCCGAGGCGCAGCGCCCCGCTCGTGAAGGCGGTACGGGTGCGGGTGGACGTACGCCGGAAGTAGATACCGACGATCGCGTCCTCCAGGGACTTCGCCCCGGCCCCGGCGGCGAATTCCGCTCCCCGCTCGACCATGGCCCGCAAGTCGTCGTCGCTCAGGTCGGTTATGGAGATGAGGTGTCGCATGGGCACGCCCTTCGTGTCGCGGAGGTCAGTGGGACTCGGTCAGCACGGCGTCGATCTCGGCCCGGATCCGGTCCTCGATCTCCACGGCGAGCCGAGCGATCGTCGGGCTCTCGAAGGCCACGCGCATCGGCAGGTCGAGGTCGAACTCGTTCTGCAGCCGCGAGACCAGCCGGACCGCGAGGATCGAGTGGCCGCCCAGGTCGAAGAAGCTGTCCTGCGTACTCGCCTCCTTGCCCAGCAGCTCGCGCCAGATGGCGGCGATGCGCTCCTCGGTGACCGTGGCGGGGGCGATGAACGCGTCCTCGGCCGTGCCTTCCGGGTCGGGCAGGGCGCGGCGGTCGGTCTTGCCGTTGGCGGTCAGCGGGATCGCGTCGAGCTCGACGAACACCGACGGCACCATGTACGGAGGCAACGACTCGGCCAGCCGCTCGGCCAATCCCGCGGCACTGCCGACGACATACGCGATCAGCCGCTGGTCCTCCGAGACGACCACCGTGGCGTCCGACACCTGCCGATGAGCGACAAGCGCCGCACGGATCTCACCCAGCTCGATCCGATAACCCCGCACCTTCACCTGATCGTCCATACGACCCAGGAACTCCACCGCACCATCGCTGCGCCAGCGCACCACGTCACCCGTGCGATACAACCGCGTACCCGCCGGCCCATACGGATCCGGCACGAAACGCTCAGCCGTCACCCCCGGACGGAACGCGTAACCCCGCGCCACGCCTGTACCACCGACGAACAACTCCCCCACCGCACCCACCGGGACGGGACGCAAACCGCCGTCCAAGACCCGCATCACCATGTTCGGCAACGGACGACCGATCGGCACCACACCCTCATGCGCCTCGACCAACGGGAACACACACGTGCCCACCGTCGCCTCCGTCGGACCGTACTCATTCACCACACAGCCATCACCCAGCAACACCCGCCAACGCTCCACCAGAGCACCCGGCAGCGCCTCACCCGCCACCACCACACGAGCGGCAAGGACACGAATCTCGTCATCGGACAACTGGCCGGAAAGCACTTCCAGATGCCCCGGGGTGAGCTTCATGAACGAGAACGGACCCGACTCCACCAGACTTCCGCCCAGCTCCGTCAGCTCACCGTCCCACAACCACACCCGCCGACCCGCAGCCAGCGGAGCCCACACATTCGGCACCACCAGATCGAACGCCACCGACGAGAACACCGGCGCACCACCCGCAGCCGAACCCACCAACTCCCGCACCGCCCAGTCCACATGATTGACCAGACCACGATGCGAAACCTGCACACCCTTCGGCCGCCCCGTCGAACCCGACGTGAACACCGTGTACGCCACAGAATCCAAATCCACAGCCACATCAGGCGCCACCACCGGCAACGACGACATGTCCTCGTCCACCAAAACCGTGACAACCCCGTCGAACCGGTCCGCATACGCCGACGACGTCACCGCGACCGACACCCGAGCATCAGCCACCATCCCCGCCACCCGACCCGCCGGCAACACCGGATCCATCGGAACAAACCCACCACCAGCACGCCACACCGCCAACAACGCCACCACCAGATCAACCGAACGATCCAGCAACACCGCCACCGACACCTCAGGCCCCACACCCAACCCGGCCAAACGATGAGCCAACCGATTCGCCCGCACATCCAACTCAGCAAACGTCAGACGCCGACCACCACACTCCACAGCCACCGCACCCGGCGACTCCACCACCCACCGACCCACCAACTCCGGCACCGACACCTCCGGCACCACCACACCCGACTCGTTCCAGACCCGCAGGAGCCGGTGCTCGTGGACCGAGGTGATGTCGATGGCCGACAGCTTCCGGTCCGGGGCCGCCACGACGCCTTCCAGCAGCCGTACGAAGTGGTCCGCCATCCGTTCCACCGTCGGCCGGTCGAACAGGGAGGTCGCGTACTCCAGACCGCCGCTCAGCGAGCCGTCAGCCTGGCGCCAGACGAACATCGTGAGGTCGGTCTTGGCCACGCGCCAGGCGCCCTGGAAGGCGTCCATCAGCACCCCGTCGGCGGCCACCGACGTCGCGCCTTCGTCCTGGAGGTCGAAGGCGGCCTGGTACAGGGGGGTACGGGACAGGTCGCGGACCGGCTGGAGCTCGTCCACCAGCCGCTCGAACGGCAGCTCCTGGTGCGCGAATCCGGCCATGGCCGTGTCCTTCGTGCGCCTCAGCAGTTCGCCGAAGGTGGGATCGCCGGACAGGTCGCAGCGCATCACCAGCGAGTTGAGGAAGAAGCCGACCGTGCCCTCGGTCTCCGGCCTGAGCCGGCCGGTGACGGGGCTGCCGATGCCGAAGTCGTCCTGGCCGCTGTGGCGCGAGAGCATCGCCGCGAAGACGGCCAGCAGTGTGGCGTACTGCGTCGCGCCGTGCTGCCGGCCGATGCCGCTGAGGGCGTCGGCGAGGCCCGCCGGCACCGAGAAGCGCACGCCCTGGCCCTTGCCGTCGCGGCGGGCGGGGCGGGGCCGGTCGGTGTGCAGCTGGAGTTCGCCCATGCCGCGCAGGGCGTTCTTCCAGTAGTCGAGTTCGCGGTCGAGGACCGCATCGTCGGCGCGGGCCGCCTGCCAGGCGGCGTAGTCGGCGTACTGCACGGGCAGTTCCGGCAGGTCCGGCGTACGGTTCTCCGCCGCGGCGGCGCACATCTCGCGTATCTCGCGTTCCATGAGGACCGTCGACCAGCCGTCGGTGGCGATGTGGTGGGTCGTCACGAGGAGCACCGGGCCGCCGACAGGGACCCGTACCAGCAGGGCGCGCCACAGCGGCCCCTCGGTCAGGTCGAATCCTCGGGCGAACTGCTCGCCGAAGAGGCGCTCCAGCTCGGCTTCGTTGGCGTCCTCCACCCGCAGTTCGACGGGCTGCGGTCCGGCCACGGTCTGGCGCGGCTCCTCGCCCTCCAGTACGTACCGGGTGCGCAGGGCCTCGTGCCGTTGCTCCAGGGTGTTCAGCGCGCTCCGCACCGTCTCGGTGGCCGTTCCGGAGGGGAGCCGCAGGAACAGCGGGGCCACCCACTCCGGGCTGCCGGGGTGCATGCGGTCCAGGAACCACAGCCGGTGCTGGCCGAAGGAGAGCGGCAGCGGGACGTCCCGTCCCACCGGGACCACCGCGGGTACGGCGGGGCGGGCTTCCTCCAGCAGCTTCGCCTGGGCCTCGACGGTGGAGGCGGCGAACAGGCCGCGCAGCTGCACGTTGTCGCCGGACGCCCTGCCCAGGGCGTCCGCCAGGCGGGTCAGGACCAGCGAGGAGCCGCCGAGGGCGAAGAAGTCGTCGTGCACACCGACCCGTTCGACCTGGAGCAGTTGCTCCCACACCTGCGCCACCAGGCGTTCCGCGACCGTGCGGGGTGCGACGTGGGCCGGCCCCTCCATGGCCTCGCGGGCGTCCGGCTGCTCCGGGTCGGGCAGTGCCTTGCGGTCCACCTTGCCGCTGCTGGTCAGCGGAAAGGCGTCGAGCGGTACGAAGAGGGCGGGGATCATGGGCTCGGGGAGCCGCCTGCGCAGGAAGCTGCGCAGTTCGTCACGGGGGATGCGGCGGGCGGACACCAGGTGGGCGACCAGCCGCTTCCCGCCGCCGGCGGTGTAGGCGCCGACCGCCGCGCCCCGCACGTCGGGGTGTGCGTTGAGGGCGGCCTCCACCTCGGCCGGCTCGATCCGGACGCCGTTCACCTTGACCTGGTGGTCCGCGCGGCCGAGGTAGGCGAGTGTGCCGTCGGAGCGCCAGCGGGCGAGGTCGCCCGTGCGGTACATGCGGCTGCCGTCGGGGCCGTGCGGGTCGGGCACGAACCTGTCGGCGGTCTGGGCGGGGTTGCCGACGTAGCCGCGTGCCGTGCCGACGCCGCCGGCGTAGAGCTCGCCCACGACGCCGATCGGCACCGGGTCGAGTTCCTCGTCGAGCACGTAGACCCGCATGTTGTCGACGGGGCGGCCGATCGGCACGGCCTCGGTGTGCAGGGCCGGGTCGAACTCCTGGCCCGTGACGTCGATGGAGCACTCGGTGGGGCCGTAGGTGTTCCACACCTTCGCGCCGGTGGGCTCGCCGAGTCTGCGGCAGAGCTCGGCGTCGAGCGCCTCTCCGGCGGAGAACACCAGCCGCAGACCCGTGCACTCGGACCAGCCGGGCTCCTGGGCGAGGAGCCGCAGTACGGACGGCACTCCCTGGAGGACGGTGATACGCCGCTCGGCGACGGTCCGCACCAGCAGTGCGGGGTCCGACTCGGCGCCTTCGGGGGCCATGACGACCGTCGCGCCGGCGACCAGCGGCGCGAAGAGTTCGAGGGCCGCGGCGTCGAAGGTGAGCACGGTCTTCTGGAGCATCCGGTCGTCCGGGGCGAGTTCCTGCCGGTTCACCGTCCAGGCCACCCGGTTGGCGATGCCGCCGTGCTCGACGAGCACGCCCTTGGGGCGGCCCGTCGAGCCGGAGGTGTACGTGAGGTACGCGGCGTACCCGGGGTCTGCCGCGACCGGTTCCGCGCCGGTCCCGGCGTCGGCGTCGTCGGCGGTGGTGGGGGCGTCGAGGAGGACCACGTCCTCGGGCACGGCTCCGGCGAGGGCCGCGGCCGAGGCGCTCACCGTCAGCACCGTCCGCACACCGCTGTCGGCGATCATCCAGGCGACGCGCTCGGCGGGGTGGCCGGCGTCCAGCGGCACGTACGCCGCTCCTGCCTTCCAGACGCCCAGGAGCGCGGCGAGCAGCTCACGGCCGCGCGGCAGGCAGACGGCCACCCGCGCCTCGGGACCCACGCCGCGCTCCCGCAGGAGTCGCGCGACGCCGTTCGCGCGCCGGTCGAGCTGCGCGTACGTCATCGCCCCTTGTGCGTCCTCGACCGCGGTGGCGTGGGGGGTACGGACGGTCTGCTGGGCTATCAGTTCGTGCAGCGGGACAGACATCTCTTCTCCAGAGGTGTTGATCAGTGCGGTGGTGGTGGCCCGAGTGCGCGAGCGGTCCGGGGCCTAGTGGGTCCGGGCCGGCAGGAACCCGTCGACGCGCGTCCCGACGCCGCCGCGCCGGGCTTCGTCGCGTACGAAACCGGCCAGCGCCAGGTCGAGGACGCCGAGGCCGAACGGGGAGTACACCAGCGGCTTCCCGGGGTCGGGTTCGAGCCGGGCGGTGCCGCGCAGCAGTGCGCCGATCGAGGCGTCGACGAAGTCGCGGCCCCCGGTGTGCTGCTCCGCGAGGTGCAGTGAGGTCTGCTCGCGGCACACGTGGTCGGGGTCGTCGACGATGTTGTGCGCGCCCAGGACGGCGGGCACGGTGAGGTCGCGCAGGGAGATGTGCAGGACGACCGTCCCCGGCGGGCAGGCGTCGAGGCCGGTGTACGGCGAGGCGGCCGTCGTCGCGAAGGACACCAGGTCGTGGGCGCCGAGCGCTTCTTCGAGGGACGCGCAGTGGCGTACCTTCGCGCCGGGCAGCAGCCGTGCGTGGTCGGCGGTGAAGTGCCTGGCGCGGTCCATGTCGGTGTCGTACACCGCCAGGGAGTCGAGTTCAGGCCGCTCGACGGCGAGGAAGCGCAGCACCTCGCGGTTGATGACGCCGGTGCCGATGAGGGTGACCCCGGAGGCCCTGCGGTCGCCGAGGAGCACCCGGGCGCCCAGTGCGGCCGAGGCCGCGGTCCGCCGGGCGGAGATCAGCGAGCCCTCGACGAGCGCCTCGGGATGTCCGTTGTCGAGCGAGTTGAGCAGGACGGCGGCGCTGGCGCGCTGGAGTCCGGCGGCGACGTTGCCGGGGAAGGAGGAGATCCACTTCATTCCGGCGACCTCGCCCGGACCACGGCCTGGCTCGCCGTCGTTGCCCGAGCCGGCCCCGAGGTAGCCGGGAAGGCCGATGATCCGGTCTCTCGGGCGGTCGGGGAAGCGCAGGAAGACGGAGTGCGGGAGGACCGTGCGGCCCTCGTCGTGGCGCTGGTACGCCTCGGAGACGAGGTCGATGACCTCCTTCTCCCGGCCGGACAGCAGTCCGGCCACTTCGCCGTGTTTGAGGATCAGCATGCGCCCACCGCCAATGTGTGTTCGGGTTCGTTCCACAGATGTGAGACCTCTCCGAAGTGGGCGCGCACCCAGTCGTCGGAGTAGATGGTGTCGAGGTAGCGGTCGCCGCGGTCGGGGAAGATCATCACGCAGTTGCTGCCGGCCGGGATGCGGTCGGCCATCTTCCCCAGCGCGGCCGCCACGGCGCCGGACGAGCCGCCCGCGAGGATCGCCTCACGGTCCGTCAGGGTGCGGCAGGCGACGACGCATTCGAGGTCGGAGATGAGCATGACCTCGTCGGCCAGCGTCGGGTCGAACAGCGCCGGCTTGATCGCGGCCCCGTGTCCGGGCAGGAGCCTCGGCCCCGAGGGGCCGCCGAACAGCACGCTGCCCATCGCGTCGACGCCCACCAGCGTGGTGGTCAGCCCGCGTTCCCGGATGTACTGCGCGCAGCCGGTCATGGTTCCCCCGGTGCCGGTCGAGCAGAACAGGTAGTCCACCTGGTCGTCCAGCGCCTCGGCGATCTCGCGCATCGTCTGCACGTGCGCCCGGGGGTTGAGCGGGTTGGCGTACTGGTTGGGCCAGTACGCCCCGGGGATCGCGGCCACCAGTTCACGCACCCGCGCCAGGCGCATCGGGAGGTAGGCCCGCGTGTCCGGGTCGGTTTCGGTGACCATCTCGACCGCGACCCGGTAGGCGCGCAGGATGGCCAGGTTCTGTGTGGTGGTCTTGGGGTCCACGACGCAGACGAAGTCGATCCCGAAGTACCGGCAGATCTGCGCGATGCCGATGGCCAGGTTCCCGGAGCTGGACTCCACGACGGTGGACCGCCCCGGTACGAGTTCACCGCTGCGGATCTTGCCGAGCAGCATCGACAGCGCGGACCGGTCCTTGACGCTGCCGCCGGGGTTGAACGCTTCGAGCTTCGCGAAGACGCGCGACCCGAAGCGGGGCAGCAGCCCGCCGAGTTCCACCAGGTGCGTGTTGCCGACGCCGTCGAGGATGCCCCGGAGTACCGGTTGCCTCATGATCCGTCGCCGGTGTTGCTGCCCAGGGCCAGCAGCGAGCGCTTCTGCGCGGCGTCCGTCAGCGGGATCCGGGAGATCGGGCGCTCCGGAGTCTCGACGGCGGCCGTCATGAAGCGGACGAGCTGGTCGAAGAGCCGCTCCACGGTGTCGCGCTCGAAGAGCGCCGTGTCGTAGCGCAGTGCGACGGTGAGCCCGTGGGCGTCACGGGTGACCTCCACGGAGATGTCGCACTGGCCCTCCAGGTGCGGGATCTCCAGGTACGTGGTGGTCAGGCCGGCCACGTCGAGGGGCACCCCGGCGACGGCGCCGGCCAGGTCGGAGCCGAAGCGGTCCGTGGTGACCATGGTCATGGAGATGCGGAACAGCGGCCCGTCGGCCGCCGCGGCACGGGCGACGAGCGGGTACGGGTAGGTGGCGCGCGCGGTGGCCTGGCGGAGGCGGCCGTTGGCCTCGGCCGTCACTTCGCCCAGGGTGCTGTTCCTGTCGAGCACGGCTCTGACGAGCACCGGGTTGACGAAGTAGCCGATGACCTCCTTGGAGGCGGAGCGGCGCACCGAGGCCGGGCAGGCGACGAGGAAGTCCGTCTGACCGGTCCACCGGTTCACCAGGGCCTGAAGCGAGCCGAGCGCCAGGGCGAACTGCGAGATCTCCTGCGCGGCGGCGGCTCGCGCGATCCGCTCGGAGAGCTCGTCCGGCAGCCGGCGCACGAGGCTGGCCCCGGTGAACGCGGAGACGGCCGGCCGGGGCCTGTCGGTGGGCAGTTCACCGGGGACCGACCCGGCGCACTGCTCCTGCCAGTACTCCCCCTGCCGCTGTCCCCGGGAGGATTCGAGCAGGGCCCGCTCGCTCTCGACGAAGTGGTCGTACTCGACGGGGACGGGCGCCCAGCCGGGCTCCTTGCCCTCGGCGTACGCCGCGTACGCGTCCAGCAGGTCGCGCCACAGCAGCCACTGGGAGATGGCGTCGGTCGCGATGTGGTGGGTGAGCGCCAGCAGCACGGCGTCGTCGCGGCGGCGCCACAGCACCACCCGGAACGGTCCCTCCTCCGAGAGCCGGAAGGGGGTCGCGGCCTCCGCCGCGACGAGGCGCTCCAGCTCGGCGTCGCCGGCGTCCGGCACGTCCCGTACGACGAGTTCGCCGATGTCGCCCGGGTCGCGCACCAGCCGCTGGGGCCTGCCGTCGGCCTCGGCGTACACCGAACGCAGCATCGGGTGCCGTTCGGTGAGCGCCCGGGCCGCCCGCGCCAGGACCACCGGGTCCGGCGCGGGCTCCATCCGGACACCACCCGCGAGGTTGTAGGTCGCACTGCCGGGAGCCAGTTTGTGGAGGAGCCACAGGCCCTCCTGGCCCACCGACAGGGGCTTCGCCCCGCCCATGGGGTCCGTGTGGTCCATGGGTCAGACTCCTGCCTTCGCCGCCGTCAGAAAGTCCGCGACGTCGGAGACGCGCAGGAGATCACCGACCTTCTCGTCGGGAACCGTCTGGCTGAACGTCTTCTCGACGGCGGCGAGCAGGTCGATGCGGGTGAGGGAGTCCATGCCGAGCTCCTCGAAGCTGGACTCCGCGGTGACCTCGCCCTCCAGGTCCGGCGCGGTGCGCAGGGTGAGGTTGATGATCTCGACAATCAGTTCGTCTCTGGTCATGGTCTTTCCGTCTCTCTGGAGTGGTGCGGTGGATGGGTGTGCGGTGCGGGTGGTGCGGTCGTCGGCCTCGGTCACGGCATCCGGACGACCTGGCCGGCGTACGTCAGGCCGGCGCCGAAGCCGAGCAGCAGCACGTTCTCGCCCGGGGTGCTGCGGCCGCTGTCCTTGAGCCGGCTCAGCGCGAGGGGCACCGAGGCGGCGGAGGTGTTGCCGGTGTCGACCACGTCGTTGACGACGCGCTCCGGCGGGAGGTCGAGGTTCGCGGCGAGGGTCCTGATGATGCGGTTGTTGGCCTGGTGGGGCACGAACCAGTCGATGTCCGCCATGGTCAGTCCGGCGGCGGCGCAGGCGCGGTGCGCCACGTCCGGCATGGTGGCCGTGGACCACTTGTAGACCAGCGGGCCGTTCATGGTGACGTACTCACGGCCGTCGGCCTTCTCGGTGATCCCGAGGACCTCGTGGCGCGCGCCGTCGCTGCCCCAGACCGCCGGTCCGATGCCGGGCTGGTCCGAGCGGGACACGACCGCGGCGCCGGCGCCGTCGCCGAAGATGACGAAGGTGTCGGGGTCGGCCGGGTCGATCCACTCGCTGGTGCGTTCGGCGCCGACGACCAGGACGTGCCGCGCCTCGCCGAGCCGTACGGCGTTGGACGCCATGGCGAGCGAGTAGGTGAAGCCGGCGCAGACCGCGTTCAGGTCGTAAGCACCGGAGTTGGGCAGTCCGATGCGGCTGGCCACCTCGGGGGCGATGCCGGGCATCCGGCGGCGCCGGGTGGCGCTGGCGACGATGGTCAGGTCCACCTCGGCCGGGTCGATGTCGGCCGACACGACGGCCTTCTCGCCGGCCGCCGTCGACATCGTGACCAGGTCCTCCGCGTCGGAGGCGTGGTGGCGGGTCCTGATGCCGGTCCGGGTCTCGATCCACTGCGGCGAGACCGTCGTCAGCGGCGACAGCTCCTCGTTGGACACCAGCCGGGCCGGCCGGTAC
Organism: Streptomyces sp. NPDC054887; assembly: GCF_053610585.1. Taxonomy (NCBI): domain Bacteria; kingdom Bacillati; phylum Actinomycetota; class Actinomycetes; order Kitasatosporales; family Streptomycetaceae; genus Streptomyces; species Streptomyces sp. NPDC054887. The sequence continues at coordinate 20,309 of NZ_JBSGYQ010000066.1, forward strand.
ACGGCCAGACCCGATATGCGTGATCCGTACGTCTTGAGCATGGTTCCCTCAACTCCCCGTCGAGGCGTCGGCGTCCGACGGCTCTGCCATGGCCACGGCGATCCGCCGCGGCCCGGTGAACGGCTCGCGCCCGTGCGCGGCCAGCATGTTGTCGACGACCAGCACGTCGTCGCGCTGCCAGTCGAAGCGGACCGCCGCCGACCGGTAGGCGGTGCGCAGGTGGTCCGTCACTTCGTCGGGAATGGCCCCGCCGTCCCCGTAGAAGGTGTTCGTGGGCAGGTCCTCGTCGGCGAAGATGGCGCGCAGACCGGCGCCGACCTCCGGGGCGAGGGTGCTGACGTGGAAGAACGTCGCGTGGTTGAACCACACTTCCTCGCCGGTGACCGGGTGGCGGTGCACCGCCCGCCGTACGGCGGTGGTGCGCAGACCGCCGTCCGGCCGCCACTCGGCGGTGATCCTGCGCTCCGCGCAGTACGCCTCCACGGCCGCCTTGTCCCCGGTGTTGAACGCCTCCTGCCAGGGCACTCCGAAGCCGGCGTGGAAGTTGCGCACGACCTGCCAGCCGCGCGCCTCGAACTCGGCGCGGACCGAGGGGTCGACGGCCCGCAGGACCTGGCGGATGTCGGCCAGCGGGGTGGCGCCCCGGGTGACGGGCGGCTCGACGCAGTAGAAGTACAGCGTCCGCGGCCAGACCGCCTGGTAGGAGTTCTCGTTGTGGAGGAAGATCTCCTCGTTCTGCGGATAGTCGGTCGAGGTGTAGACCTGCCCCTTGATGGTGCTGCGGGGCGAGGAGCGCTCGGCGTACGCCAGCGGCGGCGCGGCGGAGAACGCCCGGACGGTGCCGTCGAAGCCGTCGACGCCGCCGACCTCGAAGCCGCGCAGCAGCAGCGCGCCGCGCTCGGTGAGCAGCTCGCGCAGCTCGGCCCGGTGGTCGGTGATGTAGTCGTGGATGCCGGTGCCGGGGGCCGCGGGGCGCCGTACCCCGGGCACGGTTCCGCTCCCCACCCAGCCGGCGGGTGTCTCTTCCGAGGTGATGGTCATGGTCAGCTCGCTCTGTGGTCGAAGAAGTCGGGGCACGCCGGGCCCTGGGGGCACACCGCGCGGTGCGGTCCGACCGGCAGGGGCGTCGTCAGTCGGACATCGCCACGAGGACGCGGCGGTCCCCGGTGAACGGCCGCCGGCCGTGGGCCAGCAGGACGTTGTCGATGAGCAGCAGGTCGCCCGTGCGCCAGTCGACGTCGACGGCGGCCTCCAGCCCGCGGTCGCGGACCTGTACGACGTACTCGGCGGGGATCGGGCTGCCGTCGGCGAACCGCACCGACTGCGGCAGCTCGTCCTCGGAGAGGATCTGCGCGAGCTCGGCCGCGGTGTCGTCGCCGAGGCCGGCCGGGTGCCACTGGTCGGCCTGGTTGAACCACACCTCCGTACCGGTGACGGGGTGCCTGGTGGTGGACGGGCGCTCGGACTCCACCCGCAGGCTGCCGTCGCGCCGCCACTGCCACTCGGCGCCGGCGGTCTTGAGGAACGCCTCCACCTCCGCGCGGTCGGACGTCTCGAAGGTGTCCTGCCAGCTCTTGCCGAGGCCGTAGCCGTCGTGCAGGTTCTGTACGTAGCGCACGCCGCCGGCGAAGGCCTCGCGCACCTCGGGGTCCAGGACCGCCAGCCAGCGCTCGGCGTCCAGCACCGGGGTGGCGCCGCCGCCGCCGGGCTGCACCTGGCAGAAGAACGCCAGCCGGGAGGGCCAGGCGTGGGCGTAGCTCATCTCGTTGTGCATCGAGATGGTGAACTCCCGCGGGTACTCGGTCGAGGTGTAGACGTTGCCGCCGACCTTGGTGCGCGGCGAGTTGCCGTGCACGTACGCGAGCCGGTTCGGCAGCAGCCGGTCCAGCGCCGTGTCGAGCGTCTGCGGGGTGATACCGAAGCCGCGGAACACCAGCGCCTTCTCCCGCACGAGGGTCCCGGCCAGGCCGAGTTCCAGTTCCTCCAGGCGGCTCAGCAGTTCACCGGTCCCGCCCTCGCCCTTCGCTTCGATCTCCAGTGGTGCCCAAGGCGTCGGACTCGTCACGGCGCCGCTCCTCTCGCTGTTGTGATGAAGCCTTCGCCGGCCGTCAGGTCCGCAGGCCGGAAGGGATACGAGCCAGCCGCTCCGCGATGTCAGCGGTGAGCTCCGCCTCCCGTGGGGCGAGGTAGAAGTGGTCCCCGGCGAACGTCCGCAGCGCGAAGCCGCCGGTGGTCAGCTCGCTCCAGGCGTGGAGCCGTTCGTACGAGGTGCCGGGGTCGCGGTCGCCCTGGTACGCGACGACCGGGGCACGCAGCACCGCCGGGCCGTGCGGGCGGTACGTCTCGATGAGCCGGTAGTCGGAGCGCAGCACCGGCAGCAGCAGCTCCCGGAGTTCGGGGACCGCGTACGGGTCGCCGCCCAGGGTGCCGAGCCGCGACACCCCGGCGACCAGGACGTCGTCGGCGGCCCGGTGCAGCGTGGTGGGCGCGGTCCGGTGCGGGGCGTTGCGCGCCGACAGCAGGACGAGGACCGGTCCTTCGGCCGTCCGGGCCTCCTGCCGCGCCGCCACCTCGTAGGCCACCGCGGCGCCCATGCTGTGGCCGAAGAAGGCCGTCGGCAGGTCGCCCTGCGGGACGAGTGCGTCCGAGATCCGGTCGGCCAGCTCGTCCATCGACTCGACGCACGGCTCGCCCATCCGCTCCTGCCTGCCCGGATACCGGACCGCGAGGACCTCGATGTCGGCGGGGAGCCGCGAGGACCAGCCGTGGAAGAGCTGGGCGTTGCCGCCGGCGTGCGGGAAGCAGACCAGCCGCAGCCGCGGCGCGCCCGTCCGCGCGTACCTGCGGAACCAGATCCCGGACGCGCTCACAGCGCCATGCCCCCGTCGATCCGGACGACCTGTCCGGTGATGTACTCGGCCTGCGGGGAGGCCAGGAAGGAGACCAGGGAGGCCACCTGCTCGGGCGTGCCGAAACACCCCATGGGGATGCGGGCCAGGGCGTCCTTCGCGACGGCCTCCGGCACGGCGGCGACCATCTCCGTGTCGATGAAGCCGGGCGCGACCGCGTTGGCGCGCACGCCGTAGCGCCCGAACTCCTTGGCCAGCGCCTGGGTCAGGCCGATGATGCCGGCCTTCGACGCCGAGTAGTTCGTCTGCCCCGCGTTGCCGACGACTCCGGCCACGGAGGAGAGCGTGACGACCGTTCCGGTGCGGCGCCGGATCATCGAGCGGACGACCGAGCGCAGCAGGTTGTACGTACCGTCGAGGTTGGTGCTCAGTACGGAGTCCCACTCGTCGTCCGACATCAGCGCCAGCGGGCGGTCACGGGTGATCCCCGCGGAGGTGACCACCGCCGACACCGGGCCGAGGTTCGCCTCGACGTCCGCGACGAACGACCTGACGCCGACCCGGTCGGCCACGTCGACCCGGCGGATCAGCGCGCGCCGGCCCGCCGCCCGTATCTCCTTCTCGACCTGCTCCGCCGCCGTGTCGTCCGACCGGTAGCAGATCGCCACGTCGAAACCGTCCCGTGCGAGCCGGGTGGCCACCGCCCTCCCGATACCCCGCGACCCTCCGGTGACCAGTGCCACCTGGGTCTCCTGATCCGCCTGTGCCTCGTGATCCGCCATGCCGCCCCCATCCGTTCGAATGAGTCGAGCGTGCGTTCCCTGGCTATATCTGGCCTATACGGCATCCAGCACCGCGCGGCGGGCGGGCGGGGGCCACCGGTACTGTGACGGCCCATGACCCCGCTTCCGTCCGGCGGCCCGGTTCCGGCCGGTGTGCTGGCCTCGTTGCTCCCCCGGCAGGTCACCGCCGTCGACACGTTCCACGACAGCGCCGAACGCTTCCTCTTCCCGCAGGAGCGGGCTCTGGTGGCGGCGGCCGTCGCGAAGCGGCGGCACGAGTTCACGACGGTCCGCCACTGCGCGCGCACGGCTCTGGCCAGTTTCGGCTTGCCCCCCGCGCCGATACTCCCCGGGCCCGGGGGCGCTCCCCGGTGGCCCGCCGGGATGGTCGGCAGCCTCACGCACTGCGCCGGTTACCGGGCGGCGGCCGTCGCCCGGAGCACGACGGCGGCGGGCATCGGCATCGACGCCGAGCCGGCCGAACCGCTGCGCAACGAGGGCGTGCTCCGCATGGTCACGGTCGCCGCCGAACGCGCCGCGCTGCGGGAACTGGCCGCGCACCGGCCCGGCATCCCCTGGGACCGGCTGCTGTTCAGCGCCAAGGAGTCCGTCTACAAGGCGTGGTCCCCGCTCACCGGCCGGTGGCTCGGCTTCCACGACGCCCAGGTCACCCTGCGCCCGGACGGCACGTTCACCGCCGCCCTGCTGGTCCCGGGAGCCACCCTGGCCGACGGCGACCTCACCGGCTTCGACGGCCGCTGGCAGATGCGCGACGGCCTCGTCGTCACGGCGGTCACGGTGCCCGCACAGCGCTCCGCGGACACCGCCTCAAAGATCAGAACAGCGGCGGGTTAGCATATGAGCGCCGCCTAGCTCGAAAGATAAACCTGTGACTGTCAATGACGACTCGTTCACCAGCTGGAAGACCCGCGAGGAGATCGCGGAGTCGATGATCCCGATCATCGGGAAGCTGCACCGGGAGCAGGACGTCAACGTCCTGCTTCACAGCCGCTCCCTGGTGAACAAGTCGGTGGTCAGCATTCTCAAGACCCACCGGTTCGCCCGGCAGATAGCCGGCGCGGAGCTCTCGGTCACCGAGACGCTCCCCTTCCTGCGGGCCCTCACCACCCTGGACCTCGGCCCGTCCCAGATCGACATCGGGATGCTCGCCGCGACGTACAAGACGGACGGCCGCGGGCTCTCGATCGAGGACTTCACCGCGGAGGCCGTCGCCGGCGCCACCGGCGCCAACAAGATCGAGCGCGGCGAGGGACGTGACGTCGTCCTCTACGGGTTCGGCCGCATCGGCCGCCTCGTCGCCCGCCTCCTCATCGAGAAGGCCGGCTCCGGCAACGGTCTGCGCCTGCGCGCCATCGTCGTCCGCGGGGGCGGCCGGGGCGCCGAGGACCTCGTCAAGCGCGCCTCGCTGCTGCGCCGCGACTCCATCCACGGCCAGTTCCAGGGCACGATCACCGTGGACGAGGCGAACAGCGCGATCGTCGCCAACGGCAACGAGATCAAGGTGATCTACGCCAACGACCCGTCGGAGGTCGACTACACGGCGTACGGCATCAACGACGCCATCCTCATCGACAACACCGGCAAGTGGCGCGACCGCGAGGGGCTGTCCAAGCACCTGCGCCCCGGCATCGACAAGGTCGTCCTCACCGCGCCGGGCAAGGGCGACGTCCCTAACATCGTGCACGGTGTGAACCACGACACGATCAAGCCGGACGAGCGGATCCTGTCCTGCGCGTCCTGCACCACCAACGCGATCGTCCCGCCGCTGAAGGCGATGGCGGACGAGTACGGCGTTCTGCGCGGCCACGTGGAGACCGTCCACTCGTTCACCAACGACCAGAACCTTCTGGACAACTACCACAGTTCGGACCGTCGCGGCCGCTCGGCGGCGCTCAACATGGTCATCACCGAGACCGGTGCCGCCTCCGCCGTCGCCAAGGCCCTTCCGGACCTCAAGGCGAAGATCACCGGCAGCTCCGTCCGCGTGCCGGTGCCGGACGTCTCGATCGCGATCCTCAACCTCCAGCTGGCGCGGGAGACCACGCGCGAGGAGGTCCTCGACCACCTCCGCGACGTCTCGCTGACCTCGCCGCTCAAGCGCCAGATCGACTTCATCACCGCCCCCGACGCGGTGTCGAGCGACTTCATCGGCTCCCGCCACGCGTCGATCGTCGACGCGGGCGCCACGAAGGTCGAGGGCGACAACGCGATCCTCTACCTCTGGTACGACAACGAGTTCGGCTACTCCTGCCAGGTCATCCGGGTCGTCCAGCACGTCTCCGGCGTCGAGTACCCGACGTTCCCGGCCCCCGCGGCCTGACCCGGGGCACCGTCCGGCCCGGCGCACCGTTCGACACGGGGCGCCGGGCCGCTCTGCTGCCGGGGCCGGCGGCGGGGGCGGGTCACGCGGCGTGCGCCGGCGCGGCGGCCTCCCAGGCGAACCCGTCCGGGTCCGTGAAGGGTGCGGCGTCGCCGCCGATCAGGAGCCGGTGCGAACCGGAGCCGTCGGGTGCGACGCCGAGGTCCTTGGCCAGGGCGCGGCGCCGGTAGAGCGCCAGCTTGACGGGGCTCTCCCCGGCGGCGAACTCGACGTACACGCGGCCGAAGCCCTTCGCCACGGCGAGGCCCTGTCCGACGTAGAACCGCTTGCTCGCGGCCACGTCCGCGACGCCGAGCAGGAGCACGATCTCGTCGATGTGGCGGGTGGCGGGGCCGGTGTCCTTCTTCGCCGAGGTCGCGATCTTCCAGATGGTCCCGTCCGGGGCCCGCACGACGCCGCCGTAGCCCCAGAGCGACTTCGAGGCGGGCTTGAGGACCGTGGCGCCGGCGTCGACGGCGGCGGTCACGAAACCGTCGACGGTGGCGGGCCCGGACACCGTGAGCGCCAGCGTGAACCCGCGGAAGCCTGCGGAGGGCTCCTGCGAGGCCCGCAGGCGCAGCTGCGTGTCCAGGCCGAAGGCGGCGGTGTAGAAGGAACGGGCGGCTGCGGGGTCGGCCACGTCGAGCGTGACGGATGCGATGGTTGCCATGTCCCTCACGCTAGTTGCGCCCGGGCGGCCTGCGCTTCTTCATTCCTGACCGGTCTCGTACCTGTTCCGGGCGGACGCGCTCAGCGCACTTCCTGGATGCGGATCAGGTTGCCGGCGGGGTCGCGGAAGGCGCAGTCGCGGATGCCGTACGGCTGCTCGGTCGGCTCCTGCACGACCTCGGCGTCGCCGGCCCGCACCTTCTCGAACGTGCCGTCGAGGTCGGGGGTGGCCAGCAGGATCCAGCCGTAGGTGCCCTTGGCCATCATCTCGGCGACGGTGCGGCGTTCGTCGTCGGTGACCCCGGGGTCCACGGCCGGCGGCGCGAGGAGGATGGACGTGTCGGGCCGGCCGGCGGGGCCGACCGTGATCCAGCGCATCCTGCCCTGCCCGACGTCGCCGCGGACCTCGAAGCCGAGGACGTCGCGGTAGAACGCCAGGGACGCCTCCGGGTCGTCGTGCGGGAGGAAGCTCGTGTGAATGGTGATGTCCATGAAGATCAGCCTATGGCCGCCTCCGGCCCGGCGCCGCTCCTCACGGCGGACGCGCGGCGGGACGCCGCCCGGCCCGACCGCCTCGTACAGCAGCCAGGACCCTGCTCGGCAGGGTCCTGGCTGTGTCACGGCAGACGCGGTCCCCGCCGGCCGGCGGCGCTCGCCGCACCCGGCGCGGTGGTCACTATTCCGAGTAGCTGAAGTCACCCACCGTCCACGCGCTCACGTCCTTGATCGCGATGCGGTACATGCCACCGGTCTCGGGGATGCCCACGTTGCCCTGGAGGATCCTCGCCACATGGAAGTGCAGGTGGGTGGGTGCGGGCGGCTCGGCCGGGTCGTGGCTCGAGTGGGCGCTGGACGTCATGAAGATGCTGGAGAAGGGGCCGAGGCGATCGGAGTCCTTGAGCACCTCGGCGACGCGCTGGCGCCACACGGCCTCGGGAGCCAGCCGTCCGGTGATGACGGCGCCTCCGGCGACCACGGTGAGGGACATCTGATTGCAGTGCTCGGACTCCACCATGGCGGCGACATCGACGAGCAGACCATCAGGGTTCGACATGGCACGTGATTTTACTACCGTCCGGCCCGGCCGCCAGTACGACTTGGAGCCGGCCCTCGCCCGGGGGCGGGCAGCTCACCAGCACGCCGCCGTGGCGGCGGTCGCGACGGCGACTGCCGACAGGCGCGCGTAGTCGAGCGTGTCGGGCGTATCGGTCGGCCGGTGGTAGTGGGGATTGCGGAAGTTCGCCGTGCCCGTGAGCATCATGGCCGGAATCCCGGCGTTCCAGAAGGACGCGTGGTCGCTGCGGTCCAGGTGCAGCAGCGGGGGCGCCACGAGGCCGGCCAGCGCGCCGGGCAGTCCGAGCGGACGCGGGTCGCGCAGGGTCAGCGCGGTCAGTCGCGGTTCCGCCGCCTGCGCCGCGCGGCACCACAGCGCCGCGGCCGGTCCGGTCGAGCGCCGGTGCACGACGAGGGTGAAGTCACCCCGCTCACCGGCCGCGCGCACGCGCGCGGCCACCTCGGGGAAGACAGCTCCGAAGCCCGGGGGCATGCGCTGGGTTCCGGGCGCGGTGGCGAAGTAGCCGACGGACTCCAGACAGATCATGCCCGCCACCGGGTGGGTGCGGGGCAGCTCCCGGGCGGCGAACCGGGAACCGATCATGCCCAGTTCCTCCATGTCGAAGAACACCAGGGTGACGGCGGGCGGACGCGGAAGCCCGCCCAGCAGCCGTGCGGCTTCCAGCAGCGCCGCCACGCCCGAGGCGTTGTCGTCGGCGCCCGGGCCGGCGTCGACGGTGTCCAGATGCGCGCCGACGACGACGGTGGGCCGGCCGTCGGCGCCCGGCAGGCGGGCCACGAGGTTGGCGCCGTTCAGCCGCCTGTGCAGGCGCGGTTGGAGTGCGACCGGCTGCTCGCCGCCGCGGTCGCTGCCGCCCAGCCGCCACCGTACGTCGAACGGCTGTCGCTCGGTGTGCCAGCCCGCGTCGGACAGTTCGCGCGTCACGTGGGCCTCGGCGCGCAGCATGGCCTCGGGCGCGCGGACGCGGCTGCGGGGGCGGTCTGCCAGGTACTCCACGTCACCCCGCAGGCGGAGGGGGTCGGCCCGTCGGCCGAGTTCGCGTACGAGCGTGAGCACCACGGTGCCACCGCCTTCCGCCTGGCCGGTACGGAGCGCCCCGTCTGCCATCGATGATGGTGCACCCCGCCGCCCGCCGCCCACCGGAGCGCGGCGCCGCAGCAGTCGCCGGAGCGCCGGGCCCAGCGGTCCTCTTCGGCCGACGCGTGGCGCCGCCCCGCACGGTTCACGGGCGCCCCGGCCGCCCGTACAGCGCGGTCACCGGATCCCCGGCCGCGGCGCCGGGCGATTCCGGCCAGGCGGGCCGACTGCGGGTCGCCACAGGTGTAGACCACTGCTAAGTTGGTCGCGCTCCCCACATGCTTCGTAGCACTCTGTGACGTGAGAGGTCCTCATGCCCCGTTCATCGCGCCCCGAGCCCCCCACCATCCCTGTCTACCTGCGGATCGCCGCAGCGCTCGCACGGGACATCGAGCAGGGGGCGATACCGGTGAACTCCAGGCTTCCCGCCGAACGCGCACTGGCCGCGCGGTTCGACGTCAACCGGCAGACCGTACGGGCGGCCCTCCAGCACCTGCGCGACCAGGGACTGGTCCTGACGGACCGCCGGGGGACGTACGCCGTCGGCCGCGGCACCCCGGACGCCCCGCCGGCCGCCGCGCCGCGGTCGGCCGTGCGGGACCTGCCGGCCTTTCCGGCGCCCCCGGCCGGAGGCCCCACCTCGGGCCGGCTGTTCAGCGCGTCGGTGTCACCGTCGCTCGCGCTCCAACTGGGCCTGGCCGGCGGGCGGGCGACGCTGATCCACCACCACCGCGTCCTCAACGCGGCGGGGAAGGCCGTCCAGGACGCCGTCACGTACTTCTCGCCCGCGGCCGTGGCCGAGGTTCCCGAACTGGCCCGCTACCTCGCGCGCGTACCCGTCACCGATCCCGACCTGAGCCTGCTCTACCTGTGGCTGGAGCGAGCCGGCCTGCGGGCGGTGGTGCGGGAGGCCATCACCCTGACCCGGCACGACAGGCGGGGTCCCGCCGCGCCCGGACTGAGCATGCGGCGGCGCATCCACGACCAGCACGCCCGCCTGCTCGCCATCACCGACCTCGGCTTCACCCAGGCCTGGCAGGAGATCACCCTCGAATACACCAACCCGTCCGCGAGCACCCACAGCCTCCGGCCCCTGTCGCCCCTGGCGGCCGGCACCTGAGTCACAGCGCGGGGGACGCGCAGCCCGCGCGACGGCGATTTCCGCGCGTTCTCCACGGGGCGGCACGCCCACCGCCGAGACGCCCGCCCAGGGCCCGTGCCTGCGACGACGCCCGTACGCGCCCTCCGGCGGTCCGTGGCACCCTTCGCGACCGGCGATCCGCCCGCCCCGCGGCCACGGACCGCCACGAGCGGCGGAGCTGGGACTCTTCGCCCGCGCACGCCCTCGCGGGCCGGAATCCGGCAACGGGCGGCTTTCTTGCGCAAGTTGGCGAAAACTCTTTCAAGCGGCCGTCCGCCTTGCCTACTCTCACTTCCGCACTGTTCAAGAAGTGAAGGGTTGATCATCAATGCGTCCCACCATGCGTTCAATCGCACGCGTCGCTTCGGCGGCCCTGTTGGCCGTAGGAGCGTGTCTCACCCAGGCTCCGGGCGTCGGCGCGGCCGTCCAGAGTGGGGAACCGGCCCCCTCTTGTGTTCAATACTCGACAAGTTGGCGCTACACGTTCGTCACCAACACGTGCGACGCCACCCAGCACATCACCGTCGAGTACCGCGACGGCAGCGCCGTCCCCTGCCGGACCGCCGGCCCCGGCGACACCGTGACGTTCCCCGGTTACGGCACCCAGGACAACGACGTCCGGGCCGTGACGCTGTGCGCCTCGACGGAAACAATTTAAGGCCCAACATCTTGACGCCCCGTCACACCGGCCACATATTACGAGCCAGTACAACCGACCGGTAACACTGCGCGCAGTGCCTCGCAATTCCGGCGGCGGGCGAACGGGACCGCCCTGCCGCCGGTCCGGCGTGCCGACTGGCCCTCCCCGGCGGCCAGAAGGCGCCCGATCCCCACACCCCGTCATGAGAGGCACTGCCATGCGATCAGTTCCACCGAGCCGTCGCGCCCGCACCGCCGCCGCGTTCACCGCCGTCACCGCGTCCCTGGCCGCCGCCGCCGGCCTGGGAGCCGGCCCCGCCGCGGCCGCCGGCACCACGGTCGACCGCTATGTGGCCCTGGGCGACTCGTTCGCCTCCGGAGCCGGTGTACCGAACCAGGTCGACTCCAACTGCATGCGCTCGGACCGCAATTACCCGGCCCTGCTGAACGCCGCCCTTTCCCCCGCCGCGCACAAGGACGTCACGTGCGGAGGGGCCACCACGGTGCACATGACCTCCGCGCAGAACGCGTCCGCGCCGCCGCAGCTCGACGCGCTGAGCGCCGACACCGACCTGGTCACCCTCACCATCGGCGGCAACGACGTCGGCTTCGCCAACATCATCGTCCGCTGCGTGACCCTGGGCGCGTTCAACCTCGGCGGCTCGCCCTGCAAGAACAGCTACACCTGGACGGGCACCGACCAGCTCGCCGCCACCGTCAACGCCACCGCCCCGAAGATCGCCGCCGCCATCGACGGCATCCGCAAACGCGCCCCGCAGGCCCGCGTCCTGGTCACCGGCTATCCGGCGATCCTGCCCGACGACGGCACCAACTGCCCCTGGGTGGCCACCATCGCCAAGGGCGACGCCCCGTGGCTGCGCGACACCCACAAGCGCCTCAACGCCATGATCGCCACCCAGGCCGCCGCGCGCGGAGCCGTCTACGTGGACACCTACACCAAGTCCATCGGCCACGACGTCTGCAAGCCGGCCGGCACGCGGTGGATGGAGCCGCTCGTCACGAACGCGGCCGCGCCCTTCCACCCCAACGCGGCCGGCGAGCGGGCCATGGCCGACGCGGTGCTCGCCGCCGCCCGCTGACCGGCGAACGGCCGGCGACGGTCCGCCGCCCGACCGGCCGCGGACCGTCGGCGCTCAGGGCGCCCGCACCAACGGGGGCTCGCCCCTGGGGGCGCTGAGCGCCTCGCGCAGGGCGCGGAGCGCGTCGTCGCCGACGCGCTCCGCCAGGACGCCTTCGATGACGGCCAGGGTGTCCTGGGCACGCCGGTGCACACGGGCGCCCTCGTCCGTGGGGCGGATCAGCCGGCTGCGGGCGGAGGCCGGATCGGGGGCCTGCTCCAGCAGCCCCATGCCGATGAGGGCGTGCACGGCCTGATGGGCGGTCTGCCGGGTGACGCCCGTCCGGCGGGCCAGCTCGGAGACCGTGGTGCCGCCGTCGTCGAGGGCGGCGAAGACGGCCGCCTGCCCGACGGTGACCGGCCGCTCGCCGGCGGCCCGCATGCTGGCCAGCAATGCGTCGTCGAACCAGCGCTTGGCGTCGGTGAGCAGCTGGGGCAGGTTGCGTGCGGCGCTGGTCATGGCTCCTCGGAGGACGGGGCTTCGAGCATAGCGACCGTACGGGGTGACCTCCCGGACGATGCCGGACGGAGTGCGCGCCCGCGCGGCGGGAGGGGTCGGGCCCGTGCGCCCGTGGACCGGGGCCGGGCCGCCGGACGCACCGGCGGCCCGGCTCCCGCTCAGCGGTGGCCGAACCAGTTCGCGGCGGGCAGCAGCCGGTTGTCGTAGTCGAACAGCGCCTGGTTCTCCCAGCCGTTGCCCGATGCGGGGTCGGCCGGGTCCCAGCCGTTGCCCGCGACGGCGGTCCAGGCGGGCTCCCAGTAGACGACGCCCAGGCCGCGGCCGTTCGGCACGGCCTCCACCACGTTCATCACGTCACGCAGCCAGGCCGCCTGTCCGGCCGGGCTCGCCGGGTAGCCCGCGATCAGTTCGCCCGTGGTGTCGATGATGTTCTCGTGGCCGTCCTTGCTGTCGAGGCGGAAGGCGTACGCCGTCTCGGCGACCAGGACCGGCTTCCCGTAGCGGGCCGAGACGTCGTCCAGGTTGGCCTGGAGGTCGGACAGCGGCCCGTGCCAGTACCCGTAGAAGGACAGGGCGATGACGTCGAAGTCCACGCCCCGCGCGGTCGCGTTGTCGAACCACCAGCGGTAGAGGCCGTTGTCGCCGCCGTGGGCCAGGTGCAGGGCGACGCGGGTGGACGGGGCGACCGCACGGGCGGCGGAGATCCCGGACTTCAGCAGGCCCGCCGTGCGGTCCCAGTTGTCCGTGGAACCCTCGGGCCAGAGCAGCCCGGTGTTGATCTCGTTGCCGATCTGCACCATGTCCGCCGTGGTGCCCTGCGCCTTGAGGGCGTTCAGGACGTCGTACGTGTGGTCGTACACGTCCGTCTTCAGGCGGTTGTAGTCGTGCGACGCCCAGGCGGCCGGCTTGGTCTGGGCGCCCGGGTCGGCCCAGGTGTCGGAGTAGTGGAAGTCGACGAGCAGCTTCATTCCCTGGCCCTTGATCCGCTGCGCCATCCGCAGGACACGGGCCTTGTCGTTGTAGCCGTCGGCCGGGTTCACCCAGACCTTGAGACGGCCGTAGTTGGCGCCCGCGGACTTCAGGATCGCGAGTCCGTCGCCCGTGGCGCCGCCGCTCGTCCGGTACGTACCGCCGAGGTCCTCGCTCTTCTTCAGCGAGGACACGTCGACGCCCTTGACGGGGATGCCCGTCGCCCCGGGGGTGAAGGTGACGTCGTCGACGTTGAGCCAGTTGCCCGCCCGGGCGTCGGAGTTGACGCCGACCGTGCACTGCCCACCGGTCACCTTGACGGAGGCGACCAGCCGTATCCACTTCCCGTTGGGCGTGGGCGGCAGATCGGTGCGCTGCTCGGGGCTGCCGCAGTTGCGCAGGGCGAGGTACGCGGCGTTCTGGCCGCCGCTGGAGCGCACCCAGGCGCTGAACGTGTAGCTGCCGTCGGCCAGTCCTGTGAGGTACTGGTACGTCTCCACCTTGTAGGCGGACGACGACCAGTGGGTCAGCCTGGTGCTGCCGCTGCGGCCGCCGGCCTCGGCGTACGAGGCGGAGTTCTGGCCGGTCGCGGAGTAGGTGGACCAGCCCGAAACACCCGATTCGAAGCCGGTGTTGGTGAGCGTGGACGCCGCGTGCGCCGGTGCGGCCGGCAGCGCGGTGACGAGCAGTGCGCCGAGCACGGGCACGGCGGCGGATCTGAGGAACGAGCGGAAAGCACCTCGTGGCTGTGCGTACATCGTCGGTGTCCCTTCGACGGCGGAGGGCGGGGGGAAGGTGGTGCGGGTGCGCCCCGGGGGCGGCCGGCGGCTCGACGGCCGCCCCCGGGAGTAGGTGGGGAAGGGGTCAGGCGTCGAGCCGTACGACCCTTACGGCGCCCGCCGGTACGGCGAGGTGTCCCGCCACGCGGTCGCCGGTGAGCAGTTCGGTGCCGGAGTCCGCCAGCGGGACCTTGGCGTCGTGCGCGGTGTGGTTGACGGCGAAGACGTGGTCGCCGCCCTCGCCCGAGCGGCGCACCACCTCGACGTCGCGGGGCAGTCCGGTACGGGCTTCGACTCCGGCGTCCTCGCAGGCGGCGGCCAGGATCGTGTCGAGCGCGACGGCGTCCAGCCGGGTCGAGACGTACCAGGCGGTGCCGCCGCCCAGGCGGTGCCGGGTGACGGCGGGTCCGCCGGCGGCCGGCCCGTCGGCGTACGTCCACACGGTCTCGGCGCCGCGCGGCACCACGAACTCGGTCCACACGTCGGCGGCCAGCGAGGCGTCGCCCGGGCCGCCGATCCGCACGCCCTCGCCCGCTCCGAGCGGCGACCACTCCTCGACGGTCAGGCCGAGCACGTCCCGCAGCGCGCCGGGGTAGGGACCTTCGTGGACGGCGTCGTGCTCGTCGACGATCCCGGAGAAGTAGGAGACGACGAGGGTGCCGCCGTTCTCGACGTACGCCCGCAGATTGCGGCCCGCCGCCTCCGTGGCGAGGTAGAGCGCGGGCACCACGACCAGGGGGTGGGCCGACAGGTCCGCCTCCGGGTGGACGAAGTCGACCGTCAGGTGCCGGTCGTAGAGCGCCTCGTAGAAGCTGTCGGCCCGCTCGCGGGCGTCGTGGTCCTCGCTGGGGCGCCACTCCAGGTTCTGCGCCCACCAGGACTGCCAGTCCCAGACCATGGCCACGTCCGCGACGGTGCGGGTGCCGCGTACGGACGCCAGGGACTCGATCGCGGAGCCGAGACCGACCACCTCGCGCCACGTCCGGGAGTCGGTGCCGGCGTGCGGCAGCATCGCGGAGTGGAATTTCTCGGCGCCGCGCCGGGACTGGCGCCACTGGAAGAACATGGCTCCCTCGGAGCCGCGGGCCACGTGGGCCAGGGAGTTGCGGGCCATCTCGCCGGGGCGCTTGGCGGGGTTGCGGGGCTGCCAGCTGACGCCGCTGGTGGAGTGTTCCATCAGCAGCCAGGGCGCTCCGCCGGCGACCGAGCGGGTGAGGTCGGCGGCCATGGCGAGGTTGATGTGGGTCCGGCGGCCGTCGGTGATCAGGTAGTGGTCGTTGCTGACGAGGTCGACCTCGCGGCCCCAGGCCCAGTAGTCGACGGAGTCGCACTGGCTGAGCGCGGTCATGAAGTTGGTCGTCACGGGGACGCCCGGCGCGAGCCGGTGCAGGATGTCCCGCTCCGCGACGAAGTTCTCGCGCATGGTGGCGTCGGCGAAACGGCGGTAGTCGAGCTGCTGGCCGGGGTTGCCGGTGGTCGGGGTGAGGCGCGGCGGGTCGATCTGCTCGTACGAGCCGAAGCGCTGGCCCCAGAACGCCGTGCCCCACGCCTCGTTGACCGCCTCCACGGAGCCGTAGCGGGCGTCGAGCCAGCGGCGGAAGCGGGCGGCGCAGGTGTCGCAGTAGCAGGCGCTGACAGGGACGCCGTACTCGTTGTGGACGTGCCACATCGCGAGGGCGGGGTGGGCGGCGTACCGCTGGGCGAGCTCGGTGGTGATCCGTGCGGCGGCCTCGCGGTAGGCGGGGTTGCTGTGGCAGATCGCGCCGCGCGAGCCGAACGCGTACCGGACGCCCTCGCGGCTGACCGGCAGCGCGTCGGGGTGGGCGCGGTAGAACCAGGCCGGGGGCGCGACCGTGGGGGTGGCGAGGTCGGCGCCGACGCCGTTCTCGTGCAGCAGGTCGAGCAGCCGGTCGAGCCAGCCGAAGTCGTAGGCGCCCGGCTCGGGTTCGAGCAGGGCCCAGGAGAAGATCCCGACGCTCACCAGGTTGACCCCGGCCTCGCGCATCAGCCGTACGTCCTCCTGCCAGACGCCCTCCGGCCACTGCTCCGGGTTGTAGTCCCCGCCGAAGTGCAGCCGTGGCCGGCCCTGGTGAGTGGTCTCCGGCATGAATCTCTCCTGAAGCCTGGAATGTTGAACAGATCTGGGAACGTGCACACATGCCGATCGATACGGCAGTGCAACATAACCGCACACGAACAACCATTGACAAGTGTCGGGAACGTTTCTCTACTGTGAACGCTCACAGATGCATGGCAGGTCTCCCCGTTGGAGCGGGAGGCCCCTTCGGTCAGAGAGAAGCACCCATGCCCCACACGTCGTACCGCCGCCTCGCGGCCTCCGCCACCGCCGTCGTCGTCGCCGCGACCGCGCTCACCGCCTGCGGCTCGTCCGACGGCGGCGACGAGGCCGGGTCCGGCCCCGTCGAACTCACCTACTGGGCCTGGGCGCCCGGCATGGACAAGGTCGCCGCCCTCTGGAACAAGACGCATCCGGACATCGAGGTCACCGTGCAGAAGCAGGCGTCCGGCGACGACCTGGTCACGAAGATCATCACGGCGTCCAAGGCACACCAGGCCCCCGACCTCGTGCAGGCCGAGTACCAGGCACTGCCGACGCTGGTGAGCAACGACGCCCTCGCCGACATATCCGGGGACGTCGGCGACGCCGAGAGCAGGTTCGCCCCGGGCGTCTGGCAGCAGACCACCCTCGGCACGGACGCCGTGTACGCCGTGCCGCAGGACTCGGGGCCGATGATGTTCTACTACCGGGCCGACCTGTTCAAGAAGTACGGGCTGAGCGTCCCGGCGACCTGGGACGAGTTCGCCGAGAGCGCCCGCGCGCTGAAGAAGAAGGCGCCGGACAAGTCGCTGACGACGTTCTCCTCCAACGACTCGGGACTGTTCGCCGGGCTCGCCCAGCAGGCCGGCGCCAAGTGGTGGACCGCCGAGGGCGACAAGTGGAAGGTCGGCATCGACGACGCGCCCACCCAGAAGGTCGCCGATTTCTGGGGCGGTCTCGTCGAGGAGGGCGCCGTCGACAACCAGCCGATGTATACGCCCGCCTGGAACAAGGCCCTCAACACCGGCAAGCAGATCGCCTGGGTGAGCGCCGTCTGGGCGCCCGGCACACTCACCACGGCGGCGCCCGACACCAAGGGCAAGTGGGCGATGGCCCCGCTCCCCCAGTGGAAGAAGGGCGAGACCGCCACCGGCAGCTGGGGCGGTTCCACCACCGCCGTCACGACCGACTCCAAGCACCGGGCGGCCGCCGCCAAGTTCGCGACCTGGCTGAACACGGACCCCAAGGCGCTGGCCGCGCTGGTCAAGGAGGGCGGCATCTACCCGGCCGCCACGGCCGCCCAGACCAGCGGCGCCCTGACCGAGGCCCCCGCCTTCTTCTCCCACCAGCCGGACTTCTACCGCCGGGCCGCCGACATCGCGAAGACGACCGCGCCCGCCGCCTGGGGCCCGAACGTCAACGTCGCGTACGCCGCCTTCAAGGACCGGTTCGGCAAGGCCGCCAAGACCAGGTCGGACTTCGGCCCTGCGCTGACCGGCATGCACCGGGCCACCGTCGCGGACCTGGAGAAGCAGGGCTTCGAGGTCGCTCGGTGACCAGTACCGCCCGGACGTCGTACGGGGTCAGAAGCGCCCCGTACGGCTTCCTCCTCCCGGCCGCCGCCCTCTTCGCCCTGTTCTTCGCCCTTCCCGTCGGGTACGCCCTCTGGCTCAGCCTCCACAAGGTCGAGGTCAAGGGGCTCGGCCTCGGCAAGGGCGCCCGCGCCGAGGTCTGGGCGGGACTGGAGAACTACACCGCCGCCCTCACCGACGCGGAACTCGGCCACGGCGCCCTGCGCGTCCTCGGCTACGGCGCGATCGTGGTCCCCGTCATGCTCGGCCTCGCCCTGCTGTTCGCGCTGCTGCTGGACACCGAGCGGGTGCGGGCCCGCTCCTTCTCGCGGCTCGCGATCTTCCTTCCGTACGCCATCCCGGGGGTCGTCGCGGCTCTCCTGTGGGGCTTCCTGTACCTCCCCGACGTCAGCCCCTTCCACTACGCGCTGGAGCGGCTCGGCCTGCCGGGCCCCGACCTCTTCGACGGCGCGCCGCTCTTCGGGGCGCTGGCCAACATCGCCGTGTGGGGCGGCACCGGCTTCAACATGATCGTGATCTACACGGCGCTGCGTTCCATACCGGCCGAGGTCCACGAGGCGGCGAAGCTCGACGGCGCCACACCCGTGCAGATCGCGCTGCGCGTCAAGATCCCCATGGTGGCGCCCTCACTCGTCCTCACCTTCTTCTTCTCGGTGATCGCCACCCTCCAGGTCTTCAGCGAGCCGACGACCCTCAAACCGCTGACCAACGGCATCTCCACCACCTGGAGCCCGCTCATGAAGGTCTACAACGACGCCTTCGTCAACGGGAACGTGTACGCGGCGTCCGCCACCGCCGTGGTCCTCGCCGCCGCCACCTTCGTCCTGTCCTTCGCCCTGCTCAGGGCCGCCAACTCCCGTACGGGGAAAGGAGGGGCCCGATGAGCACCCTCACCCCTCCCGCCCAGGCCCGCAGGGCGGCCCCGGCCGCCGGAACGACCCCCGGCACGTCCCACGGCCCGCCGCGCCGCCCGCGCGGCGTCGCCCTCCTGCCCACCGCCGTCCTGGTGCTCGGTGCGCTCTACTGCCTGCTGCCGGTCGCCTGGGTGGTCATGGCGTCGACGAAGTCCGGCGGGGAGCTGTTCTCCACCTTCACCTTCCTGCCGGGCACCGGCTTCGCGGACAACCTCGCGGACCTCGGCGCGTACCGGGACGGCATCTACTGGCGGTGGATGGCCAACTCCGCCGTGTACGCCGGGCTCGGCGCCGTCCTGTCCACGGTGGTCTCGGCGTTCGCCGGTTACGCGCTGGCCGTGTACCGCTTCCGGGGCCGGGAGACCGTCTTCAACGTGCTGCTCGCGGGCGTGCTGATGCCGCCGGTGATCCTGGCGATCCCCCAGTACCTGCTGATGGCGGAGGCGGACCTGACGGACACGCACCTGTCCGTACTGCTGCCGCTCGTCCTCTCCCCGTACGGCGTCTACCTGAGCCGGATCTACGCGGAGGCGGCCATTCCCATGGAGCTGGTCGAGGCCGGCCGGATGGACGGCGCCGGCGAGTGGCGCATCTTCGCGAGAATCGCCGTCCCGATGATGTCGCCGGGTCTGGTGACCGTCTTCCTCTTCCAGTTCGTGGCCATCTGGAACAACTTCCTGCTGCCGTACATCATGCTGGGCGACGACGAGAAGTTCCCCATGACGGTGGGCCTGTTCACCCTGCTCGCGCAGGGCTCCAACACCCCGGCCCTCTACACGCTCGTCATCACCGGGGCGCTGCTGGCGATCGTCCCGCTCATCGCGCTGTTCCTCGTCATCCAGCGCTTCTGGAGTCTCGACCTGCTCTCCGGAGCCGTAAAGTCCTGAGCGCCCGAGGGCAGGAAAAGAGGGGAACAGAACATGAACCGCGGCACAGAGGGCAAACGCCGGCCGGTGACGATCCACGACGTGGCGCGCGAGGCCGGCGTCTCGCGCGGCACCGTCTCGCGTGTCCTCAACGGCGGGCACTACGTGAGCCCGGCGGCGCAGACCGCTGTCAACAGCGCGATCCGCCGGACGGGTTACGTCGTGAACCGGCACGCGCGTTCGCTGATCACGGGCAGGTCCGACTCGGTGGCGTTCCTGCTCACCGAGCCGCAGGAGCGGTTCTTCGAGGACCCCAACTTCAACGTGCTGCTGCGTTCCTGCACGCAGGCGCTGGCCGCCCAGGACATCCCGCTGCTGCTGATGATCGCGGGCACGGAGGCCGAACGGCGGCGCAACCTGCGGTACATCGCGGCCGGGCACGTGGACGGTGTCCTGCTGGTCTCCAGCCACTCCGGCGACCCCGTCGTCAGCGAACTCCAGGCCGCGGGCGTGCCCGTGGTCGCCTGCGGGAAGCCGCTGGGCCAGAGCACAAGGGTCAGTTACGTCGCGGCCGACGACCGGGACGGGGCGCGGGAGATGGTGCGCTACCTGTACGCGTCGGGCCGGCGGCGGATCGCCACGGTGACCGGCCCCGCGGACACCCCCGGCGGCGTGGAGCGCCTCGCCGGGTACCGCGAGACGCTCGCCGAGTGCGGGCTGCCCGCCGACGAGGCGCTGATCGCGGCGGGCGACTACAGCCGGGGCAGTGGCGAGGCGGCGGCCGAGCTGCTGCTGCGCCGGGCCCCCGACCTGGACGCGGTCTTCGTGGCGTCGGATCTGATGGCGCAGGGCGTGCTCGACACGCTGGCGCGAGCCGGGCGGCGGGTGCCCGAGGACGTGGCCGTCGGCGGATTCGACGACTCGCCCGCCGCCCTGTCGACCCGCCCCCCGCTCACCACGATCCGCCAGCCCTGGGACCGGATCAGCACCGAGATGGTGCGGATGCTGCTCGCCCGGATCGGCGGCGAGGAAGCGGCGGCGGTGATCCTCCCGACCGAGCTGGTACGGAGGGAATCGGCCTGATCCGGCGCGGGGCGCCGCGCGTGGCCCGGCCGTCGGCGGCCGACGCGCGGGGGTCCGCGGCGGCCCGTGGCGCAGGGCCCGGTCCGGCGTGGGCGGCCCGGCGTCGCCCGGCCGCGGTCACGGGC